>CAMDJU010000060.1 GCA_945900695.1 Bordetella parapertussis
GCGGGCCCCCGCTACTCGCGCGAGACCGATGCGGGACAACGCGTCTTGCTGCCTTTGCTGCGCGCTTGGGGCTTGCGCTTGGACGCCCTGGTGCTGAGCCACTCGGACAGCGACCACATTGGTGGCGCACCAGCGGTCTTGCAAATGAACCCGAACACGCCTTGGTGGGGGTCCTTACCGCCATCGCACCCCTTGCACCAATGGCGCCCTGGCCAAGCCTGCCAAGCCGGTGTGGGCTGGGATTGGGATGGGGTGCGGTTTGAATTTCTGCACCCATTGGATGCCAGTCCCAGCCCACGCGCCAAACCCAACACCCTGAGTTGTGTGCTCAGGGTGCAAGCCCAGGGCGGATCGGTGCTGCTCACCGGGGATATTGAGGCGGCGCAAGAAAAGGCCTTGATCGCCAGCGCACCGGTGGGCCCCGATGGTGCGTCGCGCCTGCGTGCGGATGTGCTGTTGGTGCCCCACCATGGGAGCAACACCTCATCGACGGCCGAGTTTTTAGCGGCGGTGGCGCCGCGTTGGGCGTGGGTACAAGCGGGATACCGCAACCGATACGGCCACCCCACGGTGGCGGTGATGGCGCGCTACCAAGCGCAAGGGACCCAGGTGCTGGAGAGTGTGCGCTGCGGTGCGGGCCGGTGGCGCTCGGCGCAAGCCGATCAAGTACATTGTGAGCGAATGGCCCATGCCCGCTATTGGCACCACCAGGTGCCTTGATCAGTGCTCGCTCAAGGCACTGCGGTTTTCTTCCACCCGCCGGGTGATATGGGCCAAGGCCTCTTCGATCTGGTCGATCAAAATCAAACACAGGTCGCCGGGGGTGAGGCGGGCAATGGCGGCATCGATGGCGGTGAATTCGCCGCGTATCTCTTCGATGTGGCTGGTGCGCCGGGCGCCGTCCAAGCCTTGGCGCAACAGGGCCAGAACCTCGCCATCGGCGCGGCCGCGTTGGCAGGCATCTTGGAACAACACCACGTCGTCAAAGGCTTCTCCAATGATGCGGGTTTGTTGGCGGATGTCTTCGTCGCGCCGGTCGCCGGCACCGCTGATGACCACGCTGCGCCGGTTGGCGGGCAAATTGGTCACGGCCTGCACCAAGGCCTTGATGGCGTCTGGGTTGTGACCGTAGTCGGCGATCAGGGTGGCGCCTTTGTAGTCAAACACATTGAAGCGGCCAGGCACGGCCATGGCATCGCTCACAAAGGTGGATAAACCGCGCGCAATGGTGGCCCAGGGGATGGCGCTGGCCCATGCAGCGGCCACCGATGCCATGGCGTTTTCAATCTGAAAACCGATGGCGCCCGAACGGGTGAGCGGGATTTGCGACAAGGGAATGCGAATTTCGAATTTGCCTTCGGCTGCCACGAGTTGATCGTCCTCTACAAACAACACCCGCTTGCCCTGGGCTCGGTGGGTGGTCAAGGTGGGTTGGTGCGGGTCGAGCGCAAAAAACGTGACCTGACCGGGGCAGCTGCTGGCCATGGCTGCCACCATGGGGTCGGCCGCATTGAGCACGGCCATGCCGCTGGTGGCGACGTTTTGCACAATCATGCGCTTGAGCACCGCCAAGTCTTCGACCGTGGTGATGTAGTTCAGGCCCAAATGGTCGCCCATGCCGATATTGGTGACCACGGCCACGCTGCAGCGGTCAAAGGCCAAGCCTTCGCGCAGCATGCCGCCGCGGGCGGTTTCAAGCACCGCTGCATCCACATGGGGGTGCATCAGCACATTGCGTGCACTGCGCGGGCCGCTGCAGTCGCCGCTGTCAATTTGGCGCGCTTGCACATACACGCCATCCGTGTTGGTCATGCCCACACGCAAGCCATGGGTGCGCAACAGGTGCGCGGTGAGCCGCACGGTGGTGGTTTTACCGTTGGTGCCCGTGACAGCAATCACCGGGATGCGGCCATCGTCACCCGGGGCATAGAGCATGGACATGATGGCTTTGCCCACATCGCGGCCTTTGCCATAGGAGGGCTGCAAGTGCATGCGCAGGCCAGGGGCGGCGTTGACTTCAACCACGCCACCGCACTGGGCTTCCAAGGGGCGCAATACCGATTCACAAACGATGTCCACGCCACACACATCCAGCCCCACCATTTGGGCGGCCGCAATGGCGCGGGCTGCCACCTCGGGGTGCACGTCGTCGGTCACATCGGTGGCGGTGCCGCCAGTGGAGAGGTTGGCGTTGTTGCGCAAAATCACACGCGCCCCTTTGCCGGGCACCGATTGGGCATCCAAGCCTTGTTCTTTGAGTCGGGCCAGCGCCACGTCATCAAAGCGAATTTTGGTCAGCGAGGTGGAGTGGCCCTCGCCACGGCGTGGATCGGCATTCACCCGCTCGACCAATTGGCTCACCGTGTGTCGGCCATCGCCAATCACCAACGGGGGCTCGCGGCGTGCAGCAGCCACCAATTTGTCACCCACCACCAGAAAACGGTAATCGCTGCCTGGCAAAAAGCGCTCGACCATCACTTCGTCGCGAAACTTGGCGGCATTGTGGAAGGCGGCTTCTATTTCTTCGCGGGTGCTGATGTTGACCGTGACGCCCTTGCCTTGATTGCCGTCGCGCGGTTTGACCACCACGGGTGTGCCAATGGCTTGTGCGGCGACCCAGGCATCGTTGGCGTCCAACACGGGGCGGCCCTGTGGCACCGGCACGCCAGCGGCATGCAACAGCTTTTTGGTCAGGTCTTTGTCTTGCGCAATGGCTTCGGCGATGGCGCTGCTCGAATCGGTCTCCGCGGCTTGGATGCGGCGTTGTTTGCTGCCCCAGCCAAATTGAACCATGCTGCCTTCGGTGAGGCGGCGATAAGGGATGCCTCGCACCAATGCGGCGTCCACGATGGAGCTGGTGGATGGGCCCAATCGGATGTCTTCGTCCAATGCGCTCAGTTGGGACAGGGCTGCATCCATGTCGAACGCGGTGTTGTCCCACGCGGCTTGGCACAGTGCCTGCGCCAACTCCAGGGCCAAGCGGCCCACGTCTTCTTCGGTGTACTCGACCACCACTTGATACATGCCCGCTTCGGGGGTCAGGGTGGTGCGGCTGAATGTCACCGGGCAGCCGGCTGCAATTTGCATGTGCAAGGTGGCGTCTTCTATGGCGTGGGCCATGCTCAAAACGGCGCCTTGTTGGGTTGTGCGCAACTGGCCCAAGCCTGGGAAAAGATGGCGCAAGCGCTGCTCAAAATCGGGCACTTTGGACAGGTCGCACTCTTGGCCCTGGCACTGGACCATGGCTTCGATGGCGGTGTGGCGAGTCCACAGGTTGGGGCCGCGCAGGGCGCGGATGCGTGAGATGTCCATCAGGCTTTCATCCTTGCTTTTTCTTGGGATTCGGATTCGGTTTTTTGGCGGAAATTTTTCAAGCCTGCCCGCATCAAAGTGGGTGTGACCCCCAGGGACCAGGCGCAGGCCACAGCTGCCAGCAGGTGGGAGACCGACATGTCTTCGTGCTTGAGCAAGCGCGCCACAGGGGCGAGGTCGAGGTGCAACAAAGTGGTTTCTTGGTCACCACGCGCCAAGGTCACGTGGCCTTGGCGACAAAAAACAGAGCGGCGCCCTTGGCGGCGGTGTGCGCCCAAAATGGCGCTGTCGGGGTTGAGCCCATACATCATCACTTCGCCATCGCACAGGTCTTCGAGTTCGGCCACCGCGCTGACATCGGCATTGAGCACGGCCACGCCCTCGCGCAGCACCACGTCCACTTGGGTGCGCACCACTTGGCGCATATTATCCGCACTGGTCACATCCAGGTCCTGCAAACCTTCGAAGGCCGGCATGTCGGCCACCAAGCCCACATGGCAACGGTCGTAGGGCAGGCCTTCCAGCAAAATTTCGCGCGGTGAGGTTTCAAACACCGCCGCATCGATGTTGCGGTTGATCAACAGCCGCTCGCCCATCTCAAAGCCGCGTGCATCTTGGGTGTCCACATGGCGCTGGTCCATGAACACACCCAAGCTGCACGCCATACCGATCCGACTGCCCGACAAGTGCAGCAGCCAAGCCACCAATTGGGCCAGGCTGGCGGTGTGGCGGTAGCCCACGATTCCAACGATGGGGATGCGGCCATTGTCTTTGGGTGGGAATAAGTGATTGGCAATGGCTTGCCCGACCGGTCGGGCTTGACCACTGGCGGGCTTCAAGTGCATGAGCAAGCTGGGGCCGGCGTTGACCTCGACCACCGCAGCCCCTTGCTCATGCAAAGGGCGTGAAATGTCTTGCGCCACCAAGTCAATGCCGGCGATGTCCAGGCCAATCACACGGGCTGCCAGGGTGGCCAGTTCGGCCACTTCAGGGTGGACCAAGTCGGTCACATCGTTGCTCATGTTGCCGTTGCGCTGAACGATAACGCGACGACCCAGGGCAGGAATGCTGTCGGCGCTGAGGCCTTGGCGTTGGAGTTCGAGCACCGCATGGGGTTGTTCATCCAATCGGATGGTGTCGAGCGGAAAGTGCTCTTCTTCGCCACGGCGGGGGTCGGTGTTGAGTTGCTGCTCAATGAGCAGTGCCACCGTTGTCACGCCGTCGCCGGTGATGCAAGCCAGCTCACCGCGCGCAGCGGCCACCACTTGGTCGCCGACCACCAACAAACGGTGCTCTTCACCGCGCACAAAGCGCTCAACCATGACTTGGCTGCCTTCCGCATCGGCCACCCGCCAAGCGGCTTCGATCTCGTTTTGGCTGTTGAGGTCCAGAGCGACGCCGCGCCCATGGTTGCCGTCGCTGGGCTTGATGACCACTGGCAAGCCCATGTCTTGGGCCATCGCCCAAGCATGCTCAGGGCTGTCAACAATGCGGCCTTCTGGGATGGGTACGCCGCACTGGGCCAGCAGCCGCTTGGTCAGGTCTTTGTCCCGCGAGATGCTTTCGGCCACAGCGCTGGTGCGGTCGGTCTCAGCGGTCCAAATGCGGCGTTGGCGCGAGCCGTGCCCCAGCTGCACCAGGTTGCCCTCGGTCAGGCGGATGGAAGGGATGCCCCGCTGGGCAGCAGCGTCCACAATGCTGGCCGTGCTTGGGCCCAAGCACAGCCGATCGGCCACGGCCTTGAGGCGATTGACGGTGGCTGTCAGATCAAAGGGGGTGTCGTTGATGGCGGCCATCACCAAATCCCGTGCGGCCAACAAACTGCCTAGGGCCACGTCATATTGGCGGGCGCGCACCACCACTTTGTAAATGCCGCGCTGGTGGGTTTCGCGGGCTTTGCCAAAGCCAACCTCCAGGCCTGCCATGGTTTGCAGCTCAATGGCCACGTGTTCCATGATGTGTGCCGCCCAAGTGCCGCTGAGCAGGCGTTGGAAAAACCCGCCGCGCACACCGACGCTGCAACGGTGCTCGATCATGCCGGGCAACCAAGCTTGCAAACGTTGGTTGAAGCCGGGCAAGGTGTTGGACGGGTGGTCTTCCAATGCACCGATGTCGACCCAAACTTCAACTGCCGCACGGTAGGTCCACACATTGGGGCCGCGCAGGTGGCGAGTGCTCAGGATTTGGATGTCTGGAAACGGCATGAGTACTTTGCTATCAATGGGCAGAGGTGTGGACCAGACAAGGTTTGAAGCGGGTGGGCCGTTAGAATGAAGACCGTTGCAATGGGCTTGAAAAGCCAATTGTCTTTTTAGCGCTGAAGGGCAATGCCTTGGTTGTCATTGCGGTTGATTTATGAATCATGAAGTCCTCTTTTGAGCCCTTGACTGCTTCAGCGGTAGATCTTTTGTCAGATCCGGCGAGTGGGCAGTTGACAGAGCATGGTGTTGAAAACGCATGGGCCCGCCTGGAAGTTGACTTAAATGTGCAATTGTTTTTCCAGCGCCAAACCCTGGTCTTGTCTCTTGAGGGCCTGAGCCTTTTTGAGGCCGGGGTGCCCTCCCAAACGCGTCTGGCGCATTGGCCGCTCAAAGCTGGGCTGCGCTTACAGCACAGCGACCACTCGGGAGCGGGCAGTTTGGAGTTGTTTGACACCCAAGGCCGGCTGGCGCAGTGGCGCTTTACTTTGGCCAAAAACCCTGATGCTTTGCGCTTACTGGCTTTGTTTGACCAGGCCATGGCCCCATTTCAGGCCCCTGGCAAACCCTTGCCCGACCCGTCCACCCCCGAAGAGGCCGACACGCCACCAGCCGAGGATGAGGTTGATGAGGCCGACACCCCGCCATCGACCTTGGGTCTGTTGCGCTTGTGGCGCTTTGCCAAGCCCTACCAAGGGCATTTGTTGCTGGGTTTTTTGCTCACATTGGCCGCGACGGGGGCCAGCATGGTGCCGCCTTATCTCACCATGCCCTTGATGGACGAGGTCTTGGTGCCGTTTCAAAACGGCAAGGAGATTGAGCCCGGCATCGTGCCTTTGTACATGGCTGGCTTGTTGGCAGCGGCCTTGCTGGCCTGGGCCTTGGGCTGGGCTAAAAATTACGTGTTGGGGTTGGTGTCAGAGCGCATTGGGGCCGATTTGCGCACCACGGCCTATGAGCATTTGATGAAGCTGTCGCTGGAATATTTTGGCGGCCGACGCACAGGCGATTTGCTCAACCGGGTGGGCAGTGAAACCGACAACCTGTGTTTGTTTTTATCGGTGCATTTGCTGGAATTTGCCACCGACGTGCTGATGATCGTGATGACTGCGGTCATCTTGTTCTCGATCGATCCGATGCTGGCATGGGTCACCTTGGTGCCCTTGCCCTTCATCGTTTGGTTGATCCATGTGGTGCGCGACAAATTGCGCACGGGGTTTGAAAAAGTCGGCCGCGTGTGGTCAGAGTTGACCAATGTGCTGGCCGACACCATCCCCGGTATTCGGGTCGTCAAAGCCTTCGCCCAAGAGCAACGAGAGGCCGATCGTTTTCGCGAAGCCAATCGGCAAAACTTGTTGGTCAATGACCGCATCAATTTTGTCTGGGCCTTGTTTTCTCCCACCGTGACCTTGCTCACCGAGATCGGTTTGCTGGTGGTCTGGGCCTTTGGCATTTACCTGGTGTCCCAACACCAGGTCACGCTGGGAGTGCTGACTGCATTTTTGGCCTACATCGGGCGCTTTTACACGCGGCTGGATTCGATGAGCCGCATCGTGGCCCATGTGCAGCGGGCGGCTGCCGGGGCCAAACGAATTTTTGAAATTCTTGACCATGTCTCCAGCGTGCCTGAGGCGGCCAACCCCAAGCCCATGCCTGTGGTCAAGGGACAAATTGACATCGAAAACATCAATTTTCGCTATGGCAATCGCGCTGTGGTGCGGGGCTTGAGCCTGAACATCGCCCCGGGTGAAATGATCGGTTTGGTCGGGCAAAGCGGCTCGGGAAAAACCACCTTGGTCAATTTGTTGTGCCGTTTTTATGACGTCAGCGATGGCGCCATCCGCATCGATGGTGTGGACATCCGCGAGTTGCGCTTGAACGATTACCGCCGCCACATTGGCCTGGTTTTACAAGAACCATTTTTATTTTTTGGCACCATTGCTGACAACATTGCTTATGGCCTGCCGCAAGCCAGCCGCGAAGACATTGTGGCCGCCGCACGCGCCGCGCACGCGCATGAATTCATCATGCGATTGCCCCAAGCTTACGACTCATTGGTGGGCGAGCGTGGCCAAGGTTTGTCCGGGGGTGAGCGTCAGCGCATATCGATTGCCCGTGCCTTGTTGATCGACCCGCGCATTTTGATTTTGGACGAGGCCACCTCGTCGGTTGACAGTGAGACAGAGCAAGAAATTCAGCGTGCCTTGGACAACCTGGTGCGTGGGCGCACCACGATTGCCATTGCCCATCGCTTGTCCACTTTGCAGCAGGCCGACCGCTTGGTGGTGCTCGAGCGGGGGCGCTTGGTCGAGCAGGGCTCGCACGCCGACTTGATGCAACGCGAAGGTGCCTATTACCGCTTGTACGAGGCCCAGGCGCGCCAGCACGAAGCCGATCGGGTGGCCATGGCGGCCTCCTTGGCGGCCCCCCAGGAGATGCGATGAGCGCTGAATCCAGCCCCAGCACAGCAAACGCATTGACCCAGGCCGAACAAGCCCCGCGGGTACCGTTTGCTTTAAAGCGCGATGCTTTTGGTGTTTGGGTGCTGCACCTCTCGGATGGCACGGTTCACGAGCAAGTGGTGGTGGTGCGGGCCTTCCCCGTGTCTCACCCAGATGCTGGCTTTTCGGTGCTCAACCGGCAAGGCCACGAGTTGGTTTGGGTGGACGACATCCAAGTCGTCGCAGCGCCCGAGCGTGAGGCCTTGTTGCAAGCTGTGGCTGAGCGCGAATTCATGCCCGAAATCGAGCGCTTGGACAAGGTCAGCGGCTTTATCGCGCCTTGCACTTGGTCTGTGCAAACCAACCGGGGCCCGACCCAGTTGTGGCTCAAGGGCGAGGAAGACATTCGCCGCATGAGCAGCCAAACCTGGTTGGTGGCCGATGGCCATGGCGTGCAGTACCTGATCCGCGACCTCTCGCGCCTGGATCGCCATTCGCGCAAATTGCTCGACCGGTTTTTCTAAGCCCCACCCCTGCTGGGAGATGAGCAGGCGCGCGACCTCACAAAGGCCAGGTGCTGAGGTGGTCGGGCACCCGAGCCCGCCAACCCAATTCGTGCTCAATCTTCCAGCGCAAAGCGTCGCTGGCGGCGGCCTCCCCATGCACCACATACACCTGCCCCGGGGGCTTGGGCATGCGCGAGAGCCATTGCAACAACTGCACGCTGTCGGCATGGGCCGACGCCGAGGCCATGCACACCACCTCGGCTTTGACCGCCACATCGCGCCCGTGGATGCGCACCGTGGTCTGACCCGAGGCCAGTGAGGCCCCGCGCGTGCCTGGGGATTGGTAGCCGGTCAAGAGGACCATGTTGCGGTGATCGGGCAGGTACAAGCCCAGGTGGTGCAGCACCCGCCCGCCGGTGGCCATGCCGCTGGCCGACAAAATCACCTTGGGGCCATGGCGCTTGGCCAAGGCTTTGGAGTCTTGCACGCTTTCGATCATCACTGCCACGTCTTGCATGGCTTGCATCTGCACCGGGTTCAAGCGGTGCCCATCGGGGTGCTGGCGAAACAAATCGGTGGTGTGCACTGCCATCGGGCTGTCCAGATAAATGGGCAAATGCTGGGGGATGTCGCCGCGCGCTTTCAAGCTGGCAATGGCGTGCAAGATGGCCTGCGCCCGGCCCACCGCAAACACCGGGATGACCACCACGCCAGAGCGGGCGGCGGCGCGTTGCAAAGCCGGGGCCAACTCGGCCATGGCGTCTTCGTGCGGATGCACCCGGTTGCCATAGGTGGACTCGATCAGCACCGTGTCGGCCCCTGGCGGGTCTTGCGGCGGGTTCATGATCAAGTCGTCGGGGCGGCCCAAATCGCCGCTGAACAAAATGCGCCGCTCACCCACCTCCAACAACAAACTGCTGGCGCCCAAAATGTGCCCTGCTGAACTGAAGGTGGCGCGCCAACCCGGTAGGGGCGAAAACACCTTGCCCCAAGAATGGCTTTGCAACAAGCCCAAGCTGTTGACTGCATCTTGTCGGTTGTACAAAGGCTCGGCCGGGCTGTGTTTGCTAAAGCCGTGGCGGTTGGCAAAAAACGCGTCTTCTTCTTGCAAGTGGCCACTGTCGGGCCACAAAATTTTGCACAGGTCGCGCGTGCCCGGGCTCACATGCACCCGCCCGGCAAAGCCATCGCGCTGCAGCTTGGGCACATAACCGCTGTGGTCGAGGTGGGCGTGGGTCAGGATGACCGCGTCCACGCTGTTGGGTGTCACCGGCAAGGCATCCCAGTTGCGCAAACGCAGTTGTTTAAAACCTTGGAACAGACCGCAATCGACGAGCAAGGATTGCGCGCCGCTGCGAACCAGGTATTTGGAGCCGGTGACGCTGTCTGCGCCGCCGATGAATTGAAGGGTCACTGCCATGGGGTGGGTGTGTGCCCCATGGCGTGGGGTGTCAATTGAAGAAGCTGCGCAATTTGTCGGCCCAACCCTTCTCGTTGGGCGAGTGCTTGTCGCCACCTTTTTTCAGGGACTCGTCCAAATCTTTCAGCAGTTTGCGCTGGTGCTCGGTGAGCTTGACCGGCGTCTCCACGGTGATGTGGCAGTACAAGTCGCCCGGAAAAGTCGCGCGCAGGCCTTTGATGCCTTTGCCGCGCAAGCGAAACTGCTTGCCGGTTTGCGTGCCTTCGGGCAGGTCGATGGCCGCCTCGCCTTGCAAGGTGGGCACCGCGATCTCGCCACCCAAGGCAGCGGTGGTCATGCTGATGGGCACCGCGCAGTGCAAGTCGTCGCCATCACGCTCGAAGATATCGTGCTTTTGGGTGCGGATTTCGATGTACAAATCGCCCGGCGGGCCGCCATTGGTGCCCGGCTCGCCGTTGCCGGTGCTGCGGATGCGCATGCCGTTGTCGATGCCCGCAGGGATTTTGACTTCCAAGGTTTTGTGGGTTTTGATCTTGCCGTTGCCGCTGCACGGCGCGCAGGGGTCGGGGATGATCTTGCCCGTGCCACGGCAATGGGGGCAGGTTTGTTGCACGCTGAAAAAGCCTTGGCGCATTTGCACCTGACCGCTGCCTTGACAGGTGCCACAGGTTTTGGCCGAGGTGCCGGGCTTGGCGCCGCTGCCGTGGCAGGTGTCGCATTCGTCAAAGCTGGGGATGCGAATTTGCGCTTCCTTGCCCGCTGCCGCTTCCTCCAAGGTGACATCCATGGCGTAACTCAGGTCATTGCCACGAAACACTTGTCGCCCCCCTTGTTGGCGCCGGGCTTGGCCAAAAATGTCGCCAAAGATGTCGCCAAAGGCATCGGCAAAACCGGCCCCACCGGCCCCACCACCCGGTCCGCGCATATTGGGGTCGACACCAGCGTGGCCGTATTGGTCGTAGGCGGCGCGTTTTTCCGCGTCGGACAGCATCTCGTAGGCTTCTTTGGCCTCTTTGAATTTCACCTCGGCGCCGGCGTCCCCTTGATTGCGGTCAGGGTGAAACTTCATCGCCAGTTTGCGATAGGATTTTTTGATCTCTTCGTCGCTGGCGTTTTTGGGAACACCCAGAACTTCGTAGTAGTCGCGTTTGGTGGCCATGGTGTGGTGCAGCTCTAGGGGGTGCGGTTAAACAAATAAACCGCGCTGACCTGTTTTCACAGGGGCAGCGCGGCGGGCTGGGCAGTTGCGGCCGTTCAGCCTTTTTTGACCTCTTTGACTTCGGCGTCCACCACATTGTCGTCGGCGGGCTTGGCCGATTCGCCGCCACCCGCTGGCCCGGCGGATGCACCGGCAGCGGCTTGTTGGGCCTGCATGTCGGCGTAGACTTTTTCGCCCAGTTTTTGCGAGGCTGTCATCAGCGTTTCGGTCTTGGCTTCGATGGCAGCGGTGTCATCGCCTTTGAGCGTTTCTTCCAGGTCTTTGAGGGCCGCTTCGATCTTTTCTTTGTCGCTGGCGTCGATCTTGTCGCCGTGCTCGGTGAGCGACTTTTTCACGCTGTGCACAGAAGCCTCGGCGCTGTTGCGCGCTTGCACCATGGCGAGTTTTTTCTTGTCTTCTTCGGCATTGAGTTCGGCGTCTTTCACCATCTGTTGAATTTCAGCTTCGCTCAAACCGGAGTTGGCTTTGATGGTGATTTTGTTTTCTTTGCCGGTGGCTTTGTCTTTGGCGCCCACGTGCAAGATGCCGTTGGCATCGATGTCAAAACTCACCTCGATTTGCGGCGTGCCACGGGCGGCGGGTGCAATGCCTTCCAGGTTGAACTCGCCCAAACTCTTGTTGCCAGACGCCATTTCACGCTCGCCTTGGTAGACCTTGATGGTCACGGCGGGTTGGTTGTCGTC
>CAMDJU010000061.1 GCA_945900695.1 Bordetella parapertussis
CTGCCGAATCAAGGCATTGCCGATCGAAACCTGCCGTTGCCCACCACCACCGATGGCGCAAACCAGGCCAAGCTGGCGGCGACAGGTGTGGGTGACAACGCGATCAAGCTGGCCGCCTCTGAAAACGAAACCCACCTTGAAAAGCTGCCCTCCACCCAGGGCATCGTCAATATTCAGGCCCTGCCCGATAACGCTCAAACCACCCATCGCCAAGCCCTGCCCAACAAGCCCGTCGGCGCAAACCTCCAAGCTGTGCCCTCACCTGCGGCAGCGGCCAATCGGCAAGCCGTGCCCCAAGACCCGTTGAGCGCAAACCGCGCCAATGCGCCGATTCAGACCATAGGCACCCACCGTGCCAAATTGCCCGACTCATCGGTCACCCGCGCCAGCCCTTCGATCGCCAAGAGCCCAGCGGCCCCAGCAGGGCCAAACTTGACCGCAGCCCGCGCGGCGGAGCAAAAAGCCAATCGGCTCAAACAATTGAGCGAGCACGTGAGCCAGTTGCGCTTGCGACTTAACCAGTTGGCAGGGTTAAACAATGAGGTATTGGCCGCCGCCCAACAGGCCGCCGGTGGGGCTTGCAACCACTGCGGCAACCCCAAGTGCTTGTTCACCCATCACGTCAAAACCAATACGGGCTGATCACCCGGGCGTGGGCACGCGCCCAAAAACCCTTCGGGTACAGGCCTCAAGCCAACATTTATTTGCGCCGTGCAGGCAGCACTTGGCTGAGCCAAACGGGGGAGCGCAAGATGGGGTATTTGAACAAGTCCGGGTCTTGGGACGGCAAAAAAGACATCCAGTAATCGACGCGGGCCTGCGGGTCCAAGCGAAAAGCCTCATCTTTGGCCAATCTTTCCTCAAAGCCTTGGCGTATTTGCGGCAATTGTTGGGCCAAGGCTTGGCCATACATTTGGCCGATCAGCGGATGCCCTTGGTGCATCATCCGAATCAACTCCAATTCACGGTGATCGGCCACATAGTCACTGGTTTCGTAGGCCGCATTGAACATGCCCCAAGAAGACAGAGAGTCTGGGGCCGAAGGCTCGAATAAATGCGCCACCAACATGGCCTTGGGTTGCTCGATGGGGATGAAGATAGAACCTTTCAACACCGTGGCGCTTTCCGCAGACCAACGGCCCATCACACTGGTTCTTTGCTTGCCCTGAAAACTGTCGGTGTCATAGATCACATGACGGGGGTCTACACGCATGACCTCCAACGATTGAACAACCTGGTCTTTGGCGATATGGCTAAAACGGATTCCGTGCAGTTGCAACAAGGGTTTGATCAAGCCCGTCCACTCGGTGGGGATCACATATCCAGCCGCTGGCAATTTGACCGTGGAATCCCCAATGGGCAATAACTCACCGTAAAAAGGGACAGACCAGTCCTGGTGCTTGGAGGTGTCGTAGGCAATCCCTCGCCCACCCACCACCGGGGCATCATCAAAAACCTCGTAGGCGTAGCCTTTCAATGCGATGCGAGCAGCGGTTTTGGTGGGTTCAATGTCCATGGCATTGACCCACAGCAAAGGCAGTTCTTGGCCAGCCATGCGCTGGGTTTGCGCATCTGCTTGGGCAGCTGACTGCATCAATTCGTTTCGCATCGACGCGATCACCTGGAAAAAAGACAACAAGGTGTTTTTACCCGTGATCACGCGTTGCGCATAAGGTGCCCAGGCATGGTCTTCAATCAAAAAACCCATGCGGTTGCGCAAATTGGCATAAACATGAGAAAAGCGTGGTGCATCGGCTTCGACAATCACGCCCAACCCAGGGTCATTGACATCTTTGAGCTGCGGGTAAAAACCCAAGGGATCGTGGCCCAGGACACGCAAATGGGCCAATGCGGCATCCAACACGGTTTGCGCGTCTTTTTTGACCAAAGGACCTGCGCCATAGTGTGACGAGATAGACACCGACACATCGTGCCTGAAGCGCAAACCGTCGGTGACATGCAAATCCAAAGTTGCCAAGGGATCCCACTGCTGAACCAAGGTCAACATGGCGCGCATTTCGTGCGCTTGCGACAGCATCCAGTCTCGGTTCAAGTTGATGCGCTGCGCATTGGTTCTTTGGCCTGTCTCCAAGGGCCCATTCTGATTGGGTCGGCTGAAGCGGCTGCGGGCTTCATGGCCATCCACATTGAACACCGGAACAAACACCACCACCAAGTGGTTCAATGGGTTTTGCTTGCCCTTGTCGGCCAAGAGTTCCCGCATCAGAATCAAGCCCGCGTCTTTGCCGTCAATTTCACCCGCATGGGTGCCGCCAATGACCAGCAAAACTGGCAACTGTCGCCGCTTGGCCGTGGCCGCGTTCAAGACGCCGGTTTTGCTCACCACCAAAGCTTTGATGTCGCGACCTTGGGCACTGGCACCCATGTGGGTGCATTTGGCCGCTGAGGGATGCGCTTTCTCCAGGTCTCGGCAAAACCTCACCACCTCTGAATAATTCCCAGACTGTGCATAGGCCGTCATCTCGGCGATCAAGCGGCCTGGGGCCGCTGGCGAGGCCATGCCTTGTAAAAAATGCCCCGCCAAACCAAACAACACAATGATGCGCAAACTTCTCATCACAACTTATTTTTCCATCCGCTCGATTAAAAATTCAAATGCCTTTGAGCAATCGACGCATTCTTCCACGCCCACATGTCCAGCGGTTTACATCCAATTTTTCGCAGGGATACCCGCGCTCCCAACCAACCCCGTTGCACCCAGATGCCATGTTCTGATCGATCTAAAATAAATGCCATTGGGGGGGTAGCTCAGCTGGGAGAGCGCGTCGTTCGCAATGACGAGGTCGGGAGTTCGATCCTCCTCCTCTCCACCAAGACCCACAAAAAAAGCCAGCATCACTGCTGGCTTTTTTCATGCCCGGCGCTTCTTCAATTGTCGGAGCGCGCACCCTTGGCAGGCCGCTTCTTCATGTCGCGGGGCACGAACACCTTGCCCGCACCTGGACCAGCACGATCGGGACGGTCGCCCCCAGCGCCAACCACCCTGGGGCCGCGGCTGTTTCTGTCATTGAACGACCGGCCCTCGGCAGGTTTGCCAGCAGCGGGCGCACCCCACACTTGCGGCGGACGGTCATTGCGTTCGCGGTTCTCGGCAGGCCTGGGCGCGCGGTCAAAGGAGCGGCCCCCGGCAGGTGCGCCTCGACCACCAAAACGCCCACCACCTGGGGCACCACGGCGCGGTCCGTCGAAATCTCTGGGGCGCTCAGCGCGCTGCTGGGGCTCCAAACCAGGAACCACCTCTGCCTTGATGGGTTGGCGCGTATAGGCTTCGATGTCAAAGATTTTTCGGCGATCGCGAAACTCGGCAAAAGTCACGGCCAAGCCATCGCGTCCGGCGCGACCGGTGCGGCCAATGCGGTGAACATAGTCCTCGGCCTTCATGGGCAAGCCAAAGTTGAAAACGTGGCTGATGGTGGGGACATCGATGCCCCGCGCGGCCACATCGGTGGCCACCAAAATTTGCACCATGCCTTGGCGCAAAGCCATCAAGCGGCGATTGCGCAAGCCTTGGCTCAAAGCGCCGTGCAAAGCGACTGCGGAAAAACCAGCCTGCTGCAAATCCACCGCCAAGGCATCACATTCAATTTGGGTGCTGGCAAACACAATCGCTTGGTCCATGGTGGTGTCGCGCAACCAATGATCGAGCAATTTGCGCTTGTGCTGGGGGTTATCGGCCCAAAACAGGGATTGGGTGATGTTGACGTGTTGTGCATGCTGGGCATCCACTTGCACACGCTGGGGTTGGCGCATCACCCGGGTGGCCAATTGCTGAATGCGCGGCGCAAAAGTGGCGCTGAACATCATGGTTTGGCGCCGCTTGATGGTCAATTGATTGACTTCTGCCAAGTCATCGGAAAACCCCAGATCGAGCATGCGGTCGGCCTCGTCCACCACCAAAAACTGCACCTGGTCCAGTTTGATTTGGTTCGAGCGCTGCAAATCCAGCAGGCGGCCCGGCGTGGCCACCACCAAATTGGCATTTTGCAACTTGGCAATTTGCAGGGCATAGGGCATGCCGCCCACCACGTTGGCAATGCGCAATCCCGGGCTGTGGCGCACCAAATCTATGGCGTCGTGGGCCACCTGCTGGGCCAATTCACGGGTGGGGCACAGCACCAAAGCGCCAGGTGTGGCGGGTTTGAAATTGCTGGGGTGGGTGGGGTTTTTGCGCTTGGGCCGCTTGGGGGCTTCTTCACCACGGGCTTGGGCTTGGGCCACTTTTTCTTCCCACTCTTGCGATTGGGCACGGGCTTGGGCCTGGTGTTGTTGCAGCAAGGTGTGCAGGACCGGCAGCAAAAAAGCCGCTGTCTTGCCACTGCCCGTTTGGCTGGACACCATCAAGTCGTTGTATGCCTGCTCACCACCGTCCACACGCATGGCCAAGGGAATGGTTTTCAGTTGCACGGTGGTTGGCGTGGTGAACCCCAAGTCCCGCACGGCGGCCAGCAATTCGCTGGCCAAGCCCAAGGCAGCAAATGCGTCGGGTGCGGCTTCTGGGGCCAATTCAGGCGCAGCAATGCTGGCTTCAGCGGCAGCACCTGGCGGGGTGGCAACTGGGGTCACCATCGGCTCAGGCAAGGTCACCGCAGGGGCGGCATCCAAAGAGACCGATGCGGTCACGATCTGAGCCAAGTCAGGTGTTGGAATGGGTGGGGTGGCGGCTTCATGGGAAGCCAAAACGGGCGAAGTGGAAAGGGTATCGTTCATGCAAAACACGCTGGCGCAAGGGCCAGCGACTCCATCTGAGGTTTGAAAAAACATCAACCATCAGACAAAGTCAACGCCCAGAAACTTTGCGGCGCGGGTGGCTCTCAACGTGAAGAGCCCAAGGTGTGAGGCAGATGTGCGGGGGTTGTCCCAATTGAACAACACCGCGAATTATGTCACAGAAGCGGAAGGTGGGTCGGCGTGCAAAAAATGCGTGCGATAGTGCTGCAACTCATCAATCGACTCGTGCACATCGGCCAGCGCCGTGTGTTTTTGCTGCTTTTTGAAGGCGCTGTAGACATCGGGTCGCCAACGCTTGGCCAATTCTTTGAGGGTGCTCACATCCAGGTTGCGGTAATGCAACCAGGCTTCCAGCTTGGGCATGTACTTGACCAAGAATCGCCGATCTTGGCCAATCGTATTGCCACACATGGGCGAGGTCGCCTTGGGCACATACTTCGCCAAAAATGCGAGCAATTGTTCTTCGGCTTGCGCTTCGCTCAGCACCGAGGCGCGCACTTTATCAATCAGTCCGCTGCGCCCATGGGTGCCTTTGTTCCAAGCGTCCATGCGATCGAGCAAGTCCTCGCTTTGGTGCACCACCAAGACGGGGCCTTCTATGCGCGGGTGCAATTGGGGGCCAGTGATCACCACGGCAATTTCAATCAATCTTTCGACCTCTGGGTCCAGGCCAGTCATTTCGCAATCAATCCACACCAAATTTTGGTCGGATTTGGCCAAGCTGGGCGCCGGGCTGTCAGGGGTGTGTTCGCTCATGGCTGGATTGTCCCCCAAGATGCCCATTGAAAGTGAATGGGCCTACACTCGCCAGCCATGAACGCAACCCTTTTGATGTCTTTCGCCTTCGGCCTGGCCCTGCTGCTCAACACCTTGACCAAACTGTGGTTGCTGACCCGCCAAGTCAGAAGCGTGGCCCAACATCGGGCCCAAGTGCCTGCATCTTTTGCCAACAGCATTGACTTGCCCGCTCACCAAAAAGCGGCAGACTACACCTTGGCCAAATCTCGCTTGGCCCTGTACGACTTGGCCCTGGATGCGCTGCTGCTGCTGGGCTGGACATTGCTGGGCGGCCTTCAATGGCTGGACCAAGCACTGATGGCTTGGATAGGCTCTGGCCTTGTGCAGCAAATGGCTTTGGTCGTCGGTTTTATTTTGATCGGTGGGCTGATCAATTTGCCGATGTCTTGGTACCAAACTTTTGTCTTGGAGCAGCACTTTGGCTTTAACCGCTCCACCCCTGCGCTGTGGTGGAGTGACATGGCCAAAGGGATCGCCGTGGGCGCGGTTTTGGGCTTGCCCATCCTGGCTTTGGTGTTGTGGTTGATGCAAGTCGGCGGAGATGCATGGTGGTTTTACGCCTGGGCTGCATTGGCTCTCTATCAATTGTTTGTGATGTGGATCGCACCCAACCTGATCATGCCCTTGTTCAACACATTCACCCCATTGAAAAATCCAGCCCTTGAAGAGCGTGTGAACGCATTGATGCAACGCACTGGGTTTTCTGCCAAAGGTTTTTATGTCATGGATGGCAGTCGCCGCTCAGCGCACTCCAACGCATTTTTCACTGGTTTTGGCACCCATAAACGGGTGGTGTTTTTTGACACCTTGCTTGAGAAGTTGTCTGCCGACGAAATGGAAGCGGTTTTGGCCCACGAGTTGGGCCACTTTAAACACAAGCACATCACCCAAATGATGCTGCTGCAAACCGTGCAAAGTTTGCTCGGATTTGCCTTGCTGGGATGGCTGATTCAACAAGCTTGGTTTTTTACCGGCTTGGGTGTGCAACCCCACATGGATGGCACCAACCAAGCGCTTGCGCTATTGCTTTTTTTGATGGGCATGCCGGTGGTGATGTTTTTTCTATCCCCCCTTTCAGCCTTGCATTCACGCCGCTGCGAGTTTCAAGCCGATGCCTTTGCAGGGACCCACGCCAATTCAGCGCAATTGGCCAGCGCCTTGCTCAAACTCTATCAAGACAATGCCACCACGCTCACTCCTGACCCGTGGTATGTGGCTTTTTATCACTCGCACCCGCCCGCTGCCCAGCGATTGGCGCGCATGGGCGCATGAACCTGTCTGGTCTGGTGGTGGCCAGCCATGGCCGCCATTGCTGGGTGGAAGATGATCAAGGCCAACGCCGCATTTGCCACCACCGAGGTAAGAAAAACAGCGCCGTGGTGGGTGACCGGGTGCAATGGCGACCCAGCCAAGATGAGGGAACCATCGAGTCGATAGAGACTCGGCGCAATTTGCTTTATCGCCAAGATGAAATGCGCACCAAGTCGTTTGCGGCCAACCTGGATCAGGTATTGGTGTTGGTGGCCGCCGAACCTGATTTTTCACAAGACCAAATGGCACGTGCTCTCATCGCGTGCCATGCGCAAGGCATCTCTCCCTTGCTGGTGGTCAACAAGTCCGATCTGGGCGCAGCATTTGCAGGGGCATGGCAACGGTTGGAGCCGTATCGCCAAATGGGCGAAAACACCTTGGGCTTGTCGCTGAAAAGCGGGGCGGGTTTGGATGAATTAGGGGCCCAATTGAAGGGCAAGACCACCTTGATTTTGGGTCCCTCGGGCGCTGGCAAAAGCACCTTGGTCAATCGTTTGGTGCCCAGTGCGCAAGCGGCCACAGGTGAAATTTCAAAGGCCTTGCACAGTGGTCGGCACACCACCACCAGCACCCACTGGTATTGGCTGGGCGAAGAGCGTGGCGCGGCCCTGATCGACTCGCCGGGCTTCCAAGAATTTGGCTTGCATCACTTAGATGCGCGCGATTTGGCCCGCTTCATGCCAGATATGCAGGCACAACTGGGAGACTGCAAGTTCTACAACTGCACCCACCTGCATGAGCCGGGCTGTGGGGTGCGCTCTGCCTTGGAGCGGGGCCTGATCGACGCCAGTCGGTACCAAATTTACCAACGCTTGTTTGCCCAACTCAGCCCCGCCCCTTGAGGCCCGTTGTTGAGGTCATTCTGATCTGTTGTGAAGGCCGCTTAGCCCAGCAAACGGGCCAGGCTGAGCAAAGACAGTAACACCAACCACAACACCACGGTGCGCCAGACCAAACCCACCAGGCTGCGCAAATGGCCCAGTTCTGGCTCACGCCCAGGCAGGCTTTCGCTGAACGGTGGGTCCACCTCGTCGCCCAAGGTTTCGCTTTTCGCACTCAATTGCGCGCCGCCCAATTGCACATTCAGGGCACCAGCGGTCGCTGCGATCAAGGTCCCGTCGTTGTCGCCCGGGTAACGGCTGGCGTGTTGTCGCCAACAGTCGATGGCCTCTTCAAAATTGCCCACAACGGCAAAAAACAATGCGGTCAGCCGGGCGGGCACCCAATCGATGACATGCCACGCGCGCTGCGTGACCTGGTACAAGGCCTCGCTCACGCCTTGGAGCACGTCCGTCGGGTTGCCGGTTTTTTGCGGCTTAACGGCCATGGCGTATTGGCTCATGCGATACAAGACGGCACCCGCTGGACCCAAGCCAAATGCAGCGCCCAAAGAAAACCAGGCCAGAACACCAAACACATGCCGGTGGGCGGCAATCAGCGCATGCTCAATGACATGGCGCACCATTTCACTGCGCGGCAAGTCCATGGCATCGACTTGATGCCAGTCCGCAAATAACTGACGCGCCAAGACCTCATCGCCCGCTTCCAATGCCACACGGATGTCGGTGAAGTGATGGCTGAATTGTCGAAAACCGAGGGTGACATAAAGCACCACCATGCTCCACAGAACGGCCACGGGCCAACCAACCCACCACATCAGCAAGCCATAAATCAACCAACTGATGAGGGTGGGAGTTGCCACCGCAATCAACCAAACCACCCAGGCGCGTTGACTTTGTCCCATGTCCAAGGCGCGGCACACCCAAGTGATCCAGGCACGCAAACCAGTTTGCACCCAACCCTTTTCTGAAAGGGGGCGAACTTGCTCCAAGATCAAAGCAAACATGAGGGCGATAAAGCTCATGGGCCCATCATAACGGGGGCCTGCGATGGGTCCGGTTCAGACCGATAAAAAGCGATAAAAGTTACGCAACATGCCCGCCGTGGCACCCCAAATGAAATGTTCATGCTCGCCTTGGTTGTAGGGCATGGAATACCACTCACGGCGAACACCTTCCGACTCATGGGCATGGCGACGATGGTGGGCAGGGTTCATTAAAAAAGACAATGGCACCTCAAAAACCTGTGCCACCTCACTGGGGTTGGGAGCCGCTTCAAAGCCCGGGTCGACCAGGGCCACCACAGGCGTGATGACAAAAGCAGAACCCGTGGTGTATGTCGGCAACTCACCCAAGACTTGAACCAAAGCCGGGCTCAATCCCACTTCCTCGTGGGCTTCACGCAATGCGGTATGCCGCAGATCTCTGTCCAGGGGGTCGACTTTGCCACCCGGGAAAGCCACCTGCCCCGAGTGGGTGGACATGTGGTTGGCGCGGCGCGTGAGCAACACCATGGGTTCATCGCGCATGACCAAGCCCAACAGCACCGCCGCGCGCGCCATGGGCCGATCCAGGTAGGCTCGCTCTTGGACAAATTCAGGTTGCCAAATGGGGGGGGCTTTGAATCGGGCCCGCAACGCCACCTCTTGCATGCGTTCATGGGACACCGCAGGCAAATGGGTGTCAACCGACAAGACCGGGGCCTTTTGGGCATCGAACCCGGGCAGTTTTGACAGCGGCGACGTCACGTTCGCAGGCCTCAAAAAAAACCGCCCACTGCATGGCAAAGGGCGGTTGATGCGGCCATGAAGCCGGGTTTTATGCTTTGGGGGCAGAGGCGCGGTGCACGAGCTTTTCTTTGATGCGGGCCGATTTGCCGCTGCGATCGCGCAAATAGTAAAGCTTGGCACGGCGCACATCACCACGGCGCTTGACTTCGATGCTGGCGATCAATGGGCTATAGGTTTGAAAGGTACGCTCCACGCCTTCACCGCTGGATATTTTGCGCACGGTAAAGCCGCTGTTGAGGCCACGGTTGCGCTTGGCAATCACCACACCTTCGTAAGCCTGGACACGCTTGCGGCTGCCCTCGACCACGTTGACGCTGACGATCACCGTGTCGCCGGGTGAAAACAGGGGAATGGTTTTACCGATTCGAGCAATCTCTTCTTGCTCCAGGGTTTGGATCAAATTCATAGACACCTCTATCGATCTTGGTTGCGCTGCACTGGGGGCCCCCATGCGTGACAAGTTTAAAAAACGAGTTTGCTGGAGGCGGCCAACCAGAGGATCGGAAAGCCCATGATTATAGCTCAGTCCTTCCGACCGGGCCCTCACGGGCAGTTGCCGCCACACAGGCCTCGTCCTCGGGCGAGAGTTTTTGCTGATGCCGGGCTATCGCAATCAGGTCTGGGCGGCGCTGCGCCGTCTGGCTCAGGCTTTGCTGACGACGCCAACGATCGATGTGGCCATGGTGACCGGACATCAATGCCTCGGGCACAGATTGGCCTTGCCAGACCTCTGGCCGGGTGAAGTGGGGGCAGTCCAGCAGGCCATCCAGCCTGGGGTTGAAGCTGTCGTGGGCATGGCTGTCCGGGTCATGCAACACCCCCGGCTGCAGTCGCGCCAAAGCATCTAAGAAAGCCATGGCTGGGATTTCACCCCCCGACAGCACAAAATCGCCCAGGCTGATGTGACCATCCACATGGGCATCAATGAAGCGTTGGTCCACCCCCTCATAGCGCCCGCACAACAGCACGGCACCCGAATCAGATGCCGCCCACCTTGAGACCACCGCATGGCTCAAAACCTGACCATAGGGCGCAAAAAAAAGCAACGGCGCCTGGGTTCTGTCTTGCTGGCGGTCTAAGCGGATGGCTTGCAAGCAAAGCCACAGGGGTTCGGCCATCATGACCATGCCTGGTCCGCCGCCAAAGGGGCGGTCATCCACCCGCCGATAGTTGCCCGTGGCCTGGTCACGCGGATTCCACAATCGCACCTGAACTTGTCCACTGTCAAATGCACGGCGGGTCACACCCGAGGCCATGAAGGACTCGAACATCTCGGGGAATAAGGTGATGATGTCAAAACGCATGCGCGGTGCCGCCTTCAATAATCGGCTTGCCAATCCACCAAAATCTGACGCTGAGCCAGGTCAACTTTGTCAATATAAACGCTCACAAAAGGAATCATGCGCTCCACGTTTTGGTTGTCCAGCGCTTGCTTGATCACCAACACCGTCTGAGCACCGGTGGCCAATAAGTCGCACACCTCACCCAGCGCGACACCTTCCCGATTGATCACCTGCAGGCCCATCAGATCGACCCAATAAAACTCATCGAGGTCGGGGGTAGGAAAACTGGATCGTGGGATAAAGATGCGGGCCGACTTCAATGTTTCGGCTTGGCTGCGGTCGGACAAATCATGGAATGACGCCACCACCGTGCCTGAATGCTCGCGCGCTTGTTGCACCCGAACCAATGCAGAGGCGGAAAAAAATTTGGGGCCACTCTCGGGCGGCAACAAAAACCAGCGCTTGGCCGAGAACAAGGCCTGGGGGTCTGGGCTGAAGGCGTGAACCTTGACCCAGCCTTTGATGCCCCAGGCATCGACCACTTTGCCCACCTCTATCGCATCTGGCGGTAGATCGGCAGGCTCCAGCCAAGGCGTCATCAGCGAGTCCTCGACTGGTTCAGCGGCAAAAGCCGCGCATCAAGCGGCTTTTTGGCCGGCTTGTTTGACCAAGCGGTCGACCGTGGGAGAGGTTTGCGCACCCACACCCACCCAATAGCTCAGGCGGTCATGGGCAATGCGCAAGGCTTCCTCTCCGCCTTTGGCGATCGGGTTGTAAAACCCAATGCGCTCGATGAAGCTGCCGTCGCGTCGCACGCGCTTGTCAGCCACAACAATGTTGAAAAATGGACGGGCTTTCGCGCCGCCGCGGGAGAGTCGGATGACGACCATGGTTTATCCTTCGGGTGGTGGAATTTTTTCAACGTTTGAGACACGCGACTAGGCCACCCGGCCAGCGACACGCTGAAAACCAA
>CAMDJU010000062.1 GCA_945900695.1 Bordetella parapertussis
CGTTCCATGGCTTCTGGGGTGAGGTTGCGCTGTGCATCCAAATCACCCCCTTGCCGAACAGTTTCTTTCAGGTAGTCGGTGCGCACCAACTGGCCGTGCTCCATGCGCCCTAATTCCATGCGGAAACTGTTGGATCCCAGGTCTACGGCAGCAAGCATGTCTAGTTGGGGCATTGGGTTTGACTAATCCTGATATGGGGCTGTATAAATTTACAGAAGCAGTAAATTCTAAAGCCCGATCATGAATGAATGATGACAATTCAAAGACACCCCGTGTCAATGATTTGCCTTAGACGGGCATTTTTTCACCGTATTGTCACAATCGCGGACTAAAGTCCAACCTTCCATGCGCAGCGTGGTACCCAAATTGATCAAAGTCCCTATTTGTTAAAGGATCTGGCATGTTAAAAATGAAATCTTGGCTGGTGGCGATTGGTATGTCCACCTTTGGTTTGGCTTCTATGGCGGTTGACATCACCGGCGCAGGGGCCACATTTCCCTACCCCGTTTACGCCAAATGGGCCGAGGCCTACAAAAAAGAAACCGGCAATGGTTTGAACTACCAATCGATTGGTTCTTCGGGCGGTATTCGTCAAATTCGTGCCAAAACCGTCACCTTTGGTGCCACGGATGCGCCTTTGAGCGGCGACGATCTCAATAAAGATGCCATGGTGCAGTTCCCCGCCATCATTGGTGGCACGGTTCCTGTGCTCAACATCGACGGCTTCAAGCCCGGTGAGTTGCGCGTCAACGGCACAGTTCTGGCCGAGATGTTCATGGGCAAAATCACCAAGTGGAATGATGCCAAGTTCGCCGCCCTGAACCCTGGCAAAAACCTGCCCGATCAGGCCATCACTGTGGTGCATCGCGCCGACGGATCTGGCACCACCTTCAATTGGACCGATTACCTGACAAGCGTCAGCAAAGATTGGGCTGACACCGTGGGCCGTGGCGCTGCCGTCAAGTGGCCTGCTGCTTCGTCGGTGGGTGGCAAGGGCAATGAGGGTGTGGCTGCCAACGTGAACCGCGTCAAAGGCTCGATTGGTTACGTGGAATATGCCTACGTCAAGAAAAACAACATGAACTTCATGCAAATGCTCAATGCAGACGGCAGATATGTCAGCCCAGATGACCTGACTTTTGCAGCGGCTGCAGCAGGTGTGGATTGGTTCAGCGTGCCGGGCATGGGTGTTTCCATGGTCAATGCCAAGGGTGCCAACAGCTGGCCCGTCAGCACGGCCTCGTTTATTCTGATGTTCAAAGACCCCACTGACAAAAACCTCTCGCAAGAAGCGTTGAAGTTCTTTGACTGGTCATTCAAAAATGGCAAGCAAATGGCTGCCGATTTGGACTATGTGGCATTGCCCGACAGCTTGACCCGGCAAATTCGTGAGCGCGTTTGGTCGCAAATTGCCAAATAAGTTGCTTCTTCTGAAATGATCAACGCCAAATGCTGGGCACTGCGGTGTCCGACGTTTGGTGTTGTGACCCCACCAAAGCTACACCATGGCCCTCACTGAGACCAATCCCATGAGCCAACCCGCTGAAACCCAGACCTTGAGTGCCGCAGCCCGTTTATCGGTGGCCAAGCGACAACAAGTGCAAGACACTTTTTTTCATGCCCTGACCTTGGGCTTTTCTTTGTTGGTGTTGGTTGCCTTGATGGGCATCTTGGTTTCTTTGGTTGTCAACGCTTGGCCGGCCTTTCAAAAGTTTGGCGTGGGCTTTATTTGGCGTGTTGAGTGGGACATCATTAACCAAGAGTTTGGTGCAGCGATTGCCATTTTTGGCACCGTTGCCAGCGCATTCATTGCCTTGGTGATTGCTGTGCCGCTCTCATTCGGTATTGCTGTATTTTTGACAGAGACCTGCCCCGTGGCATTGCGTCGTCCCTTGGGCACGGCCATTGAGTTGCTGGCGGCGGTGCCTTCCATCATCTACGGCATGTTCGGTCTTTTTATTTTTGCGCCATTGTTCGCGGAGTACGGTCAGCCGGCTTTGCAGTCCACCTTGGGGCAAATGCCCATCTTCAGCAGTTTGTTTGGTGGCGCCATGAATGGCATTGGCATTCTGGCCGCTGGCATTATCTTGGCATTCATGATTTTGCCTTTCATCGCCGCAGTCATGCGCGATGTGTTTGAAATTGTTCCTCCTGTTTTGCGCGAATCTGCTTATGGCATTGGCTGCACGACCTGGGAAGTGGTGCGCAACATTGTGTTGCCTTACACCCAAAAAGGGGTGATCGGTGGGGTGATGTTGGGTTTGGGGCGTGCCTTGGGTGAAACCATGGCTGTGACGTTTGTGATTGGCAACTCCCAGCGCTTGGGCTCGTCGTTGTTCTCACCGGGCACTTCCATTGCATCCACCTTGGCCAATGAGTTCGGCGAAGCCGACGACTTCCATTTGTCCACCTTGTTTGCCCTGGGATTTTTACTGTTTGTCATTACCTTTGTGGTGCTGTCTCTGGCCAAGTGGATGACGGTCCGCTCAGAGAAGTCCAAAGGCGCAAAAACCTAAGGCGAGAAAGAAAAAATCATGGACTTGAATATTTACAGACGCCGGCGCTTGGCCAACCAAGTGGGATTGACCTTGTCCATGATCGCCATGGCCCTGGGCTTGTTTGTGTTGTTGTGGATTTTGTTTGTGCTCTTTAAAAACGGCTTGCAGTCCATCGACTGGGCCATGTTCACCCAATCCACCCCGGCGCCTGGGTCCGAGGGTGGTGGTCTGGCGAATGCCATTGTGGGCAGCTTGATGATTGTGGCCACCACCGCCTTGGTCAGCACGCCCATTGGCATTTTGGCCGGGGTTTACTTGGCCGAATATGGTGACCAAAGCAAAACCGCCAGCGTGACCCGGTTTGTGACCGACATCATGCTGTCGGCGCCGTCTATCGTGTTGGGCCTTTTCGTTTATGCCATTTGGGTGGCACAAGCCAAGCATTTTTCCGGCTGGGCCGGATCCATGGCATTGTCATTGATCGCCATTCCCGTGATTGTTCGCACCACCGAAAACATGCTGCGATTGGTGCCTGGCAGTTTGCGCGAAGCTGCCTTTGCACTGGGCGCACCGCGCTGGAAGGTTGCAACCATGATCACGCTGCGTGCCGCCCAAACCGGGGTGATCACAGGCTTGTTGTTGGCGCTGGCTCGCATCAGCGGCGAGACCGCGCCATTGTTGTTCACTGCTTTGAATAATCAGTTTTTCTCGCTGGACATGAACGCCCCCATGGCCAATTTGCCGGTGGTGATTTTCCAGTTTGCCATGAGTCCCTATGACAATTGGGTCCGCTTGGCATGGGGTGGGGCTTTGCTCATCACCTTGACGGTTTTATTTCTCAACATCTTGGCGCGTGTTTTCTTCCGCGACAAAGTCCAATCCTGAACATTAGGAGTACATTGCATGCCTAACACGCCAGTCGTTGCTGAAAAAACAGCCATTGAGGTCAGAAATCTTCATTTTTTCTACGGTACCTTCAAAGGTTTGAAGGACATCAATCTCAATATTGCAGAGCACAAGGTCACGGCCTTCATTGGCCCCTCGGGTTGTGGAAAGTCCACCTTGTTGCGCACCATCAACCGCATGTACAGTTTGTACCCGGGTCAACGTGCCGAAGGCCAGATCAAACTTTATGGCCAAGATATTTTGGATCCTGGGCAAGACTTGAATTTGTTGCGTGCCCGCGTGGGCATGGTGTTTCAAAAACCGACGCCGTTTCCCATGTCCATTTATGACAACATCGCCTTCGGGGTGCGGTTGTACGAAAATTTGAACCGCTCAGACATGGACGACAGGGTCGAGTGGGCGCTGAGCAAAGCGGCCATTTGGAATGAAGTCAAAGACAAACTGGGCCAAAGTGGCTTGTCTTTGTCGGGTGGTCAGCAGCAACGCTTGTGCATTGCGCGTGGCATCGCGGTCAAACCTTCGGTGTTGCTGCTCGATGAGCCCACATCTGCATTGGACCCGATCTCCACGGGCAAGGTCGAGGAGTTGATCAGCACATTGAAAAATGATTACACGGTGGTGATCGTCACGCACAATATGCAGCAAGCTGCAAGGGTTTCGGATTACACCGCTTACATGTACTTGGGTGAGTTGATTGAATTTGGTCGGACCGAAGCCATTTTCATGAAACCCAATCGGCAAGAAACTGAAGACTACATCACCGGCCGCTTTGGCTGACAAAAAGGTAAACCATGGACAAGCACTTATCGAGTCAGTTTGACAATGAATTGCACGGCATTTCTTCTCGGGTCATGGAGCTTGGTGGTTTGGTTGAATCTCAAATTCGGCAAGCCATTTATGCCCTTTCGCACTTCAACATCGATGTTGCCAATGCAGTGGTCGAGGTAGAGCAACAGGTTAATTCGATGGAAGTTGAAATTGACCATGACATCTCCTCTGTGATCGGTCGGCGCCAACCCACTGCCCGTGATTTGCGTTTGCTCATGGCCATGTCCAAAACCACGGCCAATTTGGAGCGCGTGGGCGATGAGGCAGAAAAAATTGCGCGCATGGTCAAGTCCATCATTGAAAGCGGTTCTGCCCGGGCCTTGCCCGCTTCTGAATTGAAAGTTGCTGCAGAGTTGGCTTCGGGTTTGTTGCGCAAGGCGCTCGATGCCCTGGCCCGTTTGGATGTGCAAACCGCCTTGGTGATTTTGAAAGAAGACGATTTGATTGACCAAGAGTTCGATGGTTTTGTGCGAAAACTCATCACTTACATGATGGAAGACCCACGCACCATATCTCCAAGCCTGGACTTGTTGTTCCTGGCCAAGGCCATTGAGCGCATTGGCGACCATGCCAAAAATATTGCCGAATTCATCATCTATATCGTCAAGGGTGCCGATGTGCGCCACACCTCTTTGGCCGAGGTGGAATCAGTGGTGCGCTGATCATGCGTTTGCCCAAAGTTTTGATCGTCGAGGATGAATCTTCGATCGCCGAGTTGATCTCGGTCAATCTCAAACACAATGGTTTTGCGCCCGTTTGGGCGGTTGATGGTGAAGCGGCGCAACGCGAAATTGACGCTGTTTTGCCTGACGCTATTTTGTTGGATTGGATGCTGCCCGGTCAATCTGGCCTGGCCTTGGCAAAAAAGTGGCGCTCTGATCCACGCACAAAATCTGTGCCGATCATCATGTTGACGGCCCGCGGTGATGAGCCCGACAAAGTCTCTGGCCTCAATTCTGGTGCAGATGATTACATCACCAAGCCTTTCTCGACCCAGGAGTTGGTGGCCCGCATACGCGCAGTTCTGCGCCGCCGTTCACCTGAGCAAACCATGGAGCGGGTACAGGTGGGTCATCTGGTGCTGGACGGCTCCACCCACCGCGTCAGTTTTCACGATCAGGCTTTGAAGTTGGGGCCGACGGAGTTCAAGTTGCTGAGCTTCTTGATGCACCATGCTGAGCGTGTGCACAGCCGTGGCCAGCTTCTGGACAAGGTTTGGGGCGACCATGTGTTCATCGAAGAGCGCACCGTGGATGTGCACATCAAACGTTTGCGCGAGGCCTTGGGTGAGGCTGGGGTGATGGTTGAGACTGTGCGCGGCGCGGGCTATCGCCTGACTGTCGCCACGGCTCCTGGCGGTGCTGTACCTTCGGCCACGTCCCACTGAAGACCCTCCGTGCTGGGGCGGTTCATTTCATTTGCGGCTTTTTTGCTATTTGGTGCCTTGGTGGGCGCGATTTGGCGCGATTGGCCCGGCGCGTTTTGGGGCCTGACCCTTTTTGCTTTTGTGTGGTGGGCCTTGGACGCTTGGCGCGGCCAGCGCTTTCTTTATTGGCTACAAAAATCAGGCCAAGAACCGGTGCCTTATACCTGGGGTTTGTGGGGCGAAGTGACGGATCGCGCATGGCGCATGCGACGAGATAGCGATCGAAAACTGGTCTTGAGTGAACAGCGCTTGAATGATTTTTTGGCCGCCATTCAAGCTTCGCCCAATGGCGTGCTGTTCCTTGATCAAGAAGGCAAAATTGAGTGGGCGAATCAAACGGTTGCCCAGCATTTGGGCATTGATGTGGTGCGTGATCACATGCAGGTGCTGACCAACTTATTGCGCGGACCTGAGTTTTTAAAATACCAATCCCAAGCCGACTTCAGCCAGGATGTGGTGATAGCAGGGCGCGATGACAAGCCGCAAAGACCGGTTCGGATTGCTGTGCGTTTACACCCTTACGGTGATGGCCGAAAACTCATGCTGACCCGCGATATCACCGCCTTGGAGCAAGCCGAGGCCATGCGGCGAGATTTTGTGGCCAACGTCTCACATGAAATACGCACCCCTTTGACGGTCATCGCTGGTTTTGTTGAAACCATGCAGTCCTTGACCTTGGCGCCTGAAGATACCAAACGTTATTTGGGTTTGATGGCAGGGCATTCCCAGCGCATTAAAAATTTGGTGGAAGATTTACTGATTTTGTCGCGCCTGGAAGGCAGCCCTTTGCCCGGTGTGGATCAATCGATGGGCCTCAAGTTGGTGTGGGATCAAGCGCATCAAGAGGCCCGTGCACTGTCGTCGGTGTTGATGCCTGTGCCAGCTCAGCAATTTGATTTCAACTTTCCCGCAGAGTTGAAAGATGCGGCATTGATCGGTGTGCCCACAGAGATTCAAAGTGCTTGGTCCAATTTGCTCAGCAATGCCGTGCGCTACACCCCAGCAGGGGGCCGGGTGGAGGCCAGGGCGCACATCGATGTCAGTGGGCTTTTTTGCTTATCGGTACAAGACTCGGGGCCAGGGATTGCGCCTGAGCATTTGTCGCGTTTGACAGAGCGTTTTTACCGGGTGGACAGCAGCCGCTCGCGAGATTTGGGGGGCACAGGTTTGGGCCTGTCCATTGTCAAGCATGTGATGCAACGCCATGGTGGTGAATTGCGCATTGACAGCCAATTGGGTGTGGGCTCCCGTTTCGAGCTGGCTTTTCCGGCGGCACGCATCCGCGGCCTCAGCCCCTTGGTTCACGCTGGCTGACTTTCCTCAGCAGCCACAAAAAAATCATCGCTGTCAGTGCCAGGGCCAAGCTGCTGCTGATCCAAAAAGCAACCGGGTCTTGCATGGCCGGTGTCCAGGGTGTGCCGTGGTAGGCGATCCATTGGCCTCCACCCAACCCCAACCCCCACAGCATCAAGGCATACACCAGCAAGGGTGCCAGGGTCACTTTGTGACAGCGCAGCAAAAACATGCCCAAGGCTTGCATGGCATCCCCCAAGTGAAAAAGGGCCAGCCAGCCCAACAAGTGGCTGGCCAAAACCACCACCTCGGCTTGTTGGCTATATAGATGGGCCAAGGGTTGGCGACACAACCACACCAGCAAACCCAACGCCAGGGCACAGCCGGCCACCATTCGAATGCCCAACTTTTGCACTTGAAGCGCCCGCTGAGTTTGGTTGGCTCCCATCCAATAACTGACTCTGGCACTGATGGCGATGGACAAGGACAGGGGCACCATGTAGAGCAAGGTGGCCACATTGGAGGCAATTTGGTGGGCGGCCAAAGGCAGGTTGCCCATGCGTGCAATGAACAAAGCCATGAAGGCAAATGAAGACACTTCCACCAACAGCGACAAGCCATTGGGCAGGCCCATGGCCAGCATGGGTTTGATGGTGGACCAGTCGGGTCGGCGCCAAGGTGCGCCAATGCGCAAAGGCCGGTACATGGGGCCCCAAACCAACAAACCGATCATGGCCAAGAGCATGGCGAGATTGACCCACCAAGTGGCCCAGGCACACCCAATCAAACCCATGCCAGGCTGATCGTCAGCACCCAAGGCCAGCCAGATCGACAAGGGGATTTTGACCACCAAGGCCAGCACTTGGATCAATGTGATGACCCGCGGATGACCCAGGCTTTGGTTGAGCGTGCTGAACATGCGAAACAGCAAAGCCGGGGCCAGCGCCAAAGACAAAATGGCCAAATAATCTGCCACCACGCCTTGCAAAGGGGCGGGTACTTGGGTCCATTCCAAGATCAGTTGTGGGTGACACAATAAAAATGCCCCCCCAAGGCTGAGCAAGATGCAGATGTAGAGGCCTTGTTCAAAACAGTGGCCAATGGCGTGTTTGCGGCCTGCACCCACATGCTCGCTCAAGATCGGCAGCAGGGCTTGCAGCACCCCCATCAGGGCCACAAAAACGGTGATGTACAGCGAAGAGCCGACCGATAAAGCGGCCAAAGCCTCGGGTGAGCTGCGACCGGCCACCAAGGTATCGGTCACACCAAAACCCATCACCGCAATTTGCCCAATGAACACGGTGGCCGCTTGGCCGGCGATCAGCCGCCGTTCACTCATGGTGCTTGGGTGCGAGAGTCAGCGGGCCGAGCTTGCCGATAGATCAGCAAATTTTCATAGGCGCGCGTGGGCCTTTGTACTTTTTGGACACGTGTCCATTGCCGGGGGTCTGGTGCATGCGTGGGATCACTGGCCCATTGCGGGTCCACCAATAACCATTCGCATTGACTGGCCGCAGACAGGTTTTCCAAGCGCCAAGGGCCGTGCCACTTCAAGGCGGCGATTTGACCCGCATTCAAGCCCTTGATGGTCACACAAGCAGCCCCCGGAATGGCCAGCTTCACTTGTTCAACCAAAGGCACATAGCTGCGGGCGTAGTTCAACAAGGGCAGCCACAGGGTCATCAACAGCAACCAGCACAAGGCGGCACCGGCCGAGGGCAACACCAGGCTTTTCCACAAGGCCGTTCGGTGCCGACCCACCCGCCATTGCACCAGCCAGACCCACAGGGCTGAACCGGCCAAGGCCATGGCCAAAGGAAGGTATTCAAAGGCAGGAGTGAATCCGGGCGCCAAGCGGGCGACATTGGCGGCGGGTTGCGGCGGCCAACCGGTTTGCATGGCCAACCACACCACCCAAATGATCACGCCGCAGCCGGTAAAAAAAAGCAGAGTGAACCAGTCGATCAAGGCGGTGACGCTGCGCTGCAAGGTGGGCAGCGCAAAGGCCGCCATGGCCGCCAGCGCCGGCAGGGCCAGCAGCAAGGTGCGCTCTGAAGCCGCTGTCATGGCGCTGGCCATGGTCACAGTCAAGATCATGGTGATGGGCCAAATGACATGCATGGACCAGGGGCGACGACCCCACTGGCGCCGCCAACTCCACGCCGACCACAGCGCCAGTGGCCAGCAAGGCCAGGTGAACCACAGCATCAACTCCAGCCAGCGGCGAATTTCAGATGCTGGCAAGGGCCAAGTGCGCAAGCGCCAACGCCACAAATCCCATTCGTTCACCATGCCGGCCAGAAGCAACAAAGCCAAGCCCAAGAGGCTGGCCAATGCCAAGCGCTTGGTTGAAGACAACTCAGGCGATCCTCCAATCAGCAACAGCAAGGCCGCCAAGCCCAAGGCCATGGCCAATGTGGGTGCGCCACTGAGTGCCAACACCCATAAGCCGAGCACGCTGATCAAACAACCACGCCAAGGCTTGGTTCGCAGCAAGGCCATGCCCATGAACAGCGCACTGCTGCCACCAAGCTGCACCAGCATGGGCGATGTTTCGTGCAGGGGAACGGCCAGGCCCAGGCAGGCAATCAGTGCCAATAAACCGGCATCGGCCAGAGTGCGGGCATACGCCTTGGGCTCGGCCTCGCCACCAAAGGCAAAACTCACGGGTTGCGCCTGGGGGCTGCGTGCCAAGGCTTCAATGGCATACCAAGTCATGGCCAAACACGATGCGGCAATGGCCATGAACGGTAGGCGTGTGGCCATCACTGGAGAGAGCCATTCGGGTGTCAACTGGATGGCCCATGCCCCCAACCAAAAGGGCAACACCCCATCGAGCTCGGGTGGTAGACCCATCAAGGTGGGTTGCCACCAGAGGCTTTCGCCTTGGGCCAATGTCAGCATTTGGCCAAAAGCCGCCATGTCCCAGGGACGCCAAGGGTCACGGCCGATAAAGCCAGGCAACAAATAAACCCCACACAGCAGCAGCAAGCCCCAGCGCGGCAGTCGGCGCACGCCGCTTTGGGCAACGATGGCGGGGTTGGGCGTGTTCAAGGGTTCAGGGCTGGGTTGGCCTCAAGGGCAGAACGGGCGGCCATAAAAAAAGCAGCGCGGTCGTCCCGTGCTGCTTTTGGATGGGTGAAGACGGCTTATTTGGCAGCTGTCTTGTACTTGTTGCGGAATTTCTCCACGCGCCCACCCATGGTATCGACCGATTTTTGGGTGCCGGTGTAGAAGGGGTGTGATTCGCTGGAGGTGTCCAACTTGTACAAGGGCAGTTCGCGACCATCATCCATCTTGACCATTTCTTTGGTGTTGGCGCAAGAACGGGTGACAAATTTAAAGCCGTTGGAGAGGTCTACAAAGCAAACCTCACGGTAATTGGGGTGAATGCCTTCTTTCATGGGGAGTCCTTTGATCAACTGCAACAGCCTCGCCAAACCATTTTGGCGCACTTTTCGCAAAACGCGTGATTATGCCACGGCTCAACCGCCCCTTCGCATCAGGTCAAAGAAGTCAACATTGGTTTTGGTGGACTTCATGTTCTTGAGCATCAACTCCATCGACTCAATTTCATCCATGTTGTAGATGAACTGTCTCAAGATGCGGGTTTTTTGCAAAATTTCGGGCTGGAGCAACAGCTCTTCGCGCCGGGTGCCACTGCGGTTGAGCTGAATGGCTGGAAACACCCGTTTTTCATACAAGCGGTGATCGAGGTGGATTTCGCAGTTACCCGTGCCTTTGAATTCCTCAAAAATCACTTCGTCCATCCGGCTGCCCGTATCGACCAATGCCGTGCCAATGATGGTCAATGAGCCGCCCTCTTCCACTTTGCGCGCGGCGCCGAAAAATCGTTTGGGGCGCTGCAAGGCGTTGGCGTCCACGCCGCCAGAGAGCACCTTGCCAGAGCTGGGCACCACATTGTTGTAGGCGCGCGCCAGGCGGGTGATGGAGTCGAGCAAGATGACCACATCTTTTTTCAGCTCCACCAAACGTTTGGCACGTTCAATCACAATTTCAGCCACGTGCACGTGGCGCGCTGCGGGCTCGTCAAAGGTGGAGGCGATGACCTCGCCGCGCACACTGCGCTGCATCTCGGTCACTTCTTCTGGGCGCTCGTCCACCAACAAGACCATCATGTGGCTGTCGGGGTAGTTGGCGGTGATGGCATGGGCAATGTGCTGCATCATCACCGTTTTACCGCTTTTGGGCGGTGCGACCAGCAAGGCACGCTGGCCTTTGCCAATCGGGGCAATGATGTCAATGATGCGGCCCGTGATGTTTTCTTCACCTTTGATGTCGCGCTCAAGCCGCATATGCTCTTTAGGGAACAAGGGCGTGAGATTTTCAAACATGATTTTGTGTTTGTTGTTCTCAGGCAAATCGCCGTTGACCTTGTCGAGCTTGGTCAAAGCGAAGTAACGTTCGCCATCCTTGGGGATGCGCACCTCGCCTTCAACCATATCGCCGGTGTGCAGGTTGAAGCGGCGCACCTGGCTGGGGCTGATGTAAATGTCGTCGGTGCTGGCGGTGTAGCTGGTGTCAGGGCTGCGCAAAAAGCCAAAACCGTCGGGCAGGATTTCCAGCACACCGTCGGCAAATACTTGCTCACCAGCGCGAGCTCGTTTTTTGATGATGGCAAACATCAGCTCTTGCTTGCGCATGCGGCCGGTGTTTTCGATTTCGAGCGCTTCGGCCTGCTTGAGCACTTCAGACACGTGCAGTGCCTTGAGTTCGTTCAGATGCATGGAAAGACTCCTGCGATGGAGTTC
>CAMDJU010000063.1 GCA_945900695.1 Bordetella parapertussis
GCTGCGGTGGTCGAGCGCATCCACCGTGAGTTGGTGGCCATCACCAAATCGGCCGCGTTTGCGGCCAAGCTCGAATCACAAGGCTTGGTCGGTGAAGTGGATTCTTTGGCGGCTTTGGCCGCCTCGATGAAAAAGGAAAGAGAAAGTTATGCGGCGTTCATCAAGCGCAATGGAATCGTTGCCAGTGATTGAGGGGGTTTTATGCCAACGAGTCTGACAGAGCTGCACCCCGTGGTGGTGGTGGGCGGTGGCATAGGCGGTGTGGCCATGGCCTTGGCCTTGGGGCGCCAAGGGCATCGGGTCCAGTTGCTGGAACAGGCCGATCAAATTGGGGCCATTGGTTATGGTGTGCAAATGGGCCCCAATGTCATGCCCATGTTGGACGAATTGGGGGTTGGGGCAGAGGTTCGCGCCGCCGCTTACTTCCCCACAGAGATCATGCTCTATGACTACCTCACAGGGCAAACGCTGTCGAATATCCCATTGCAAACCCCTCAGTTTGCGCAGCGCTACCAGTCGCAACCGTATATCGCCATCCACCGCGTGGACATGCACGAGTTGCTGCTCAAAGCTTGCCAAAAGTACCCCCATATTTCGCTGAATCAGTCCACCACTGTGACCGGTTACACCCAGACGCACGACGCTGTGAGCCTGCAGACGGCGCAAGGCCAGACCATCCAAGCCGCGGCCGTTGTGGCGTGTGATGGCTTGCGCTCGCGTTTGCGCGCCCAAATGCATCCTGAGGATGTCCCGCGTGAATCGGGTTATGTGGCCCACCGAAGCCTGATCCCGATGGACCAAGCCCCGGCCCAGGTGCAACAACGCCAAAGTGTCACCATGTGGGCAGGGCCGGGCTTGCACGTGATTTACTACCCCCTGCGACAAGCCAGCTTGCTCAACATTGTTTTGGTGGTGCGCATGCCTGCGCATTTGTCGTCCACCCAAGACGAGGGTTACCAGGAATACCTGCAAGACTTGCTGGCACAGGCGCAACCCGAGGCGCAGCAGGTGGCGCGCTTGGCCAATCTTGAACGGCGCTGGGCCATTGCCGACCGCGAACCCAAGCGCCACTGGCACGATGGTCGTGTTTGTCTGTTGGGCGATGCGGCCCACGCCACGCTGCAATCCTTGGCCCAAGGGGCTGGCATGGCCATTGAGGATGTGGTCTGCCTGTCGCAGCTGATGCAGCAGCACGGCACGGACATCTCTTCTGCTTTCAGGGCCTTTGAGCGGGCGCGTTTTTTGCGCACAGCTCGGGTTCAATGGGTGTCGCGTCACCTGTGGGAAGACTATCACTGCGAAGGCGTGCAAGCGCAGGTGCGGTCTGAGATCTTCAGCCAAAGAGACGTGGAAGACCAGTACCGCTGCCTGGACTGGCTTTGGACGCCCCAGGCCAAGGCAACTTGAGCGCTGTGGCTGGCCTTCACATGCCTGGTTTCTCAGTCAGCGGCGGGTGGATTCAGGGGGTATGCGCTTGACACGGGCCCACTCGATTGAAGACTTGCGTCTGGCGGCGCAGCGCCGTTTGCCACGCGCCTTGTATGATTTTTTTGATGGCGGTGCAGAGGATGAAGTGAGCTTGCACGCCAACCGCCAGGCATTCCAAGCCTTGCGTTTTCGTCCCCAGCTGTTGCGCAATGTGTCGGTGATCGACACCCACAGGGAGGTGTTTGGGCGCAGCATCGCCATGCCCATGGCCACGGCTCCGACCGGTGCATTGGGCTATGGTTATCCAGGCGCCGATGTGGCCATTGCCAAAGCCGCTGTGGCAGCGGGCATCCCCTACATCTTGTCAAGCACCGCCACTGCATCTATGGAGCGCATTGCCAAAGCCGTTGAAGGTCGACTTTGGTTTCAGCCCTACACCCTCAAGGACAAGGACTTTTTCTTTGGCTTGATCCGCCGTGCCCTGGCGGCCGATTACGAGGCGCTGGTCATCACGGTGGATTTGCCGGTGGGCGGAAACCGCGAGCGAGACCATCGAAATCACTTTTCCGTGCCCTTCAAATTCACCCCGCACAACCTGTTGGACTTTGCATCCAAGCCGGCTTGGTGTTGGCGCATCGCGCGGCATGGCATGCCGGTGATGGAAAACCTGTTGGGATTGGCCCATCAGCAAGCCAGTGCCTCGGCTTTGGCCTCATCGGTCGGGCGCAACCATGACACCGGCTTTGATTGGGCTGCCTTGCAACAAGTGCGGGATCTCTGGCCCAGGCCGCTGGTGCTCAAAGGCATCTTGCATCCGGCAGATGCTGAGCGGGCTTGCGCCATGGGCTGTGATGCTTTGGTGGTCTCCAACCACGGTGGTCGCCAGTTGGACGGGGCGGTGGCCACTTTGCATGCTTTGCCGGATGTGTTGCGGGCGGTGCGCGGGCGCATACCGGTGTGGGTCGATGGGGGTGTGCGGCGCGGTCAAGATGTGGTCAAGGCCTTGGCCTTGGGGGCACACGGTGTGTTGGTGGGTCGTGCCATGGTTTTTGGGGCCACTGCCGCAGGCGAGGCCGGTGCCCAGCGTGCTTTGGCCATCTTGAAAGACGAACTGATCCGCACCATGAGCTTGTGTGGCACCCCGAGTTTGAGCGACATTCATGCAGAATTGTTGATGCCAGCGCCCGCGGGTGGCTTGACGGATTCGGCTCACCCATGAACATGGATATTCAAGGGTGCTGACATTTTTTTATTGTTTGGGAGCATCTGAAGCGTGAATTGCACACAAAAAATTCGGGCCCTTGGGTTCTGCAGTTGGGTATTGCTGTGTTCGCTCAGTTGGGCGCAACCCGCGGGCAACGCTGCCACGTACAAACCCACCCTGGGTCAAATGGGCAAAGACGTGATGTGGCTGCCCACGCCCAAAGAGTTGGTGGACAACATGCTGAGCATGGCCCAGGTCAATGACCAAGATTTGCTGTATGACTTGGGTGCGGGAGATGGTGTGATCGCCATCACCGCGGCAAAAAAGCACGGCGCGCGCGCGGTGGGCATTGAGTACAACCCCAAAATGGCGGCTTTTGCCCAGCAAAAAGTGATTGAAGCTGGGGTGCAAGACAAGGTGCGCATCGTTCACGGCGATATTTTCCAAACCGACTTCAGCCAGGCCACGGTGTTGACGCTGTATTTGTTGCCCGAAATCAATTACCAGCTGCGCCCCACCATCCTCAAAATGAAGCCTGGGACCCGCGTGGTCTCGCACGACTTTGACATGGTCGAGTGGGAGCCCGACGCCATCACCCAAACCGCCCGCGCTCGGGCCATGATGTGGGTGGTGCCTGCGGATGTGGCGGGAAATTGGACTTTTCAGCCAAGCCAAGGCGCACCATTTGATGCTCGGTTCGATCAAGTTTTCCAACGCATTGGGGGCGTCAGGCGCATGGGGGGGCAAGAGCAGGCCTTGGTAGGGGCCCAGTTGCAAGCCGATCGTTTGAGTTTTCAATACGTCGCCGCCGATCAAAGCATCCACACCGTCAAGGCCACCGTCCAGGGCAATCGCATGCAGGGGCAAGACATTTCTTTGGCTCAAACGGTGGCTTTCACAGCCTATCGTCGCTGAACCCACGCTTCAGACAATGTGCTTTGTGTGAAGACCTGCACAGAGTTTTTTGACAACCCAAAGCTTCAACATGAATAATTCCATCCGCCCTCAGTACGAAACAACTTCAGAATGGGTTCACATTTCTTTTGCTGAAACTTCCGCTTTCAAATCTGTTTATGGGTTTGCTGGCTCCTTGGGAACCGTGCATTTGGAAGGGGTTCGATACCTGCCCAAAGGGGTGCCTTCCAAAACATTGGTGATTTACATGCACCCGGCCACCACGTTGCAGTTGTTGCCCATGCCGCGGGCCATGGCCGCGGCGGGATTCCATGTGTTGTGCGCAGGCAGTCGCTATGCCCGCAATGACAGTGCATTGATCATGGAGAATGTGGTCGTCGATTTGGGGGCCTACATTCGCCATGCCAAAACGGTCTGGGGCTATGAAAAAGTGGTGTTGGCAGGTTGGTCTGGTGGCGGCTCCCTGGCCTTGTTGTACCAGTCACAAGCGGAGCGACCCAGCATCACGCACACCCCAGCGGGCGACCCATGCCACATCATGACGGCGGGCTTGATGCCTGCGGACGCATTTATTTTCCAAGCCGCTCACGTATCTCGGGCAGTGACGTTCGCGGATTGGATTGACCCCAGCGTCATTGACGAAAACAATCCAGACCTGCGCGACCCGGAGTTGGATATATACAACCCCGATCTGCGGCCCCCTTACAGCGCTGAATTCATGCATCGGTTTCGGCAGGCGCAACTCGCCCGCATTCGCCGCCGCACGGAATGGGTCAAGCACACATTGGAGGGGTTGCGCAAAAGTGGCGGCAAGGAAATGGAGCGCGGTTTTGTGACCCACAGAACCATGGCCGAGCCCCGATTTTTAGATCCATTGCTCGATCCCAACGATCGGCCCATAGGCACTTGCTTCATGGGTGACCCAGAAACTGCCAACAATGGCCCCGTGGGATTGGCCCGTTTTTCGACCCTGCGCTCTTGGTTGTCGCAATGGTCACCCGATGACACCCATGCCCATGGCGAAACCTGTGCGGCGGGCATCACGGTACCCATGTTGTCGATAGAGCACACGGCTGACGATGCAGTGCCCCAGCCGCACACGCACCGCATTCACACCGCATCAGCCAGTTTGGACAAAACCATGGTGGCCATTGGCGGGGCGAATCACTATTTCGTGGGCCAACCCGGCTTGTTAGAACAAGCGGTGGAACTGTGCTCCGATTGGATGCACGATCGGCACCTCACATGAGTGGCAATGAAATGATCCATTCTTTGCAATCATTCATTGCCGGCCAATGGCGCCATGCCAGTGGCCCCGAATACAACACCCATTACCCTGCAGATGGCAGCGTTGTCGCGCAACTCCATGCCGCCACAGCGGCCGATGTGGATGAAGCCGTGCAAGCGGCTGAGCATGCCCGACTGCACAGCACGTGGGCCCGGCTCAAGCGGCACGAGCGCGCTGGCATGCTCTACCGCATGGCCGCTGGCATCCGTGAGCGGGCTGAGGAGTTGGCGCAACTGCAAAGGCTGGACAACGGCAAACCCATCAACGAGACCCGTGCCTTGGTGGCCAGTGCAGCGGGCACTTTCCAATATTTTGCGGCGGCTTGTGAAACTTGGGAGGACCAACTCACCCCTCAGCGCGGCGACTTCATCACCATGAGTGTGCATGAACCTTTGGGGGTGGTGGCTGCGATCACCCCCTGGAACTCGCCGATCGCCAGCGAAGCCCAAAAAATCGCCCCGGCCTTGGCCGCAGGGTGTGCGGTGGTCATCAAGCCCGCCGAAATCACCCCGCGCATGGCCTTGGAGTTGGCGCGCATTGGCCAGCAAGCGGGTGTGCCCGATGGCATTTTGAGTGTGCTGCCCGGCAAAGGCTCGTTGGTCGGCGATGCGCTCGTGCGCCACCCCTTGATCCAGCGCATTGCCTTCACAGGGGGCACCGAAGTGGGTTTGGGCATTCAGCGCTTGGCGGCTGAAAAGCTGATGCCGACTTCCTTGGAGTTGGGGGGCAAATCCCCGACCATCGTGTGTGCCGATGCCGATTTGGACCACGCGGTGGCTGGCGTCTTGTATGGCATCTTCAGCTCATCGGGTGAATCCTGCATCGCTGGCTCCAGGGCTTTTGTGCACGCCTCGGTCTACGCCGCATTTCGCGAACGACTGCTTGCGGGTGTGCGCGCTTTGCGGGTGGGCGACCCGGCCGATGAGCGCACCCAAATGGGCCCACTGATCCATCACCGCCACCGCACGGAGGTAGAGCGCTATGTGGAACTGGGCTTGTCAGAAGGTGGCCAGTTGTTGCACGGGGGTGGCCGACCCACAGGCGCCGTTTATGACCGCGGCAGCTATTACTTGCCCACGGTGATCGAGGGTTTGCCCAACACGGCTCGCATGTGCCAAGAGGAAATTTTTGGTCCTGTGCTGGCCCTCTTGCCGTGGCACAGCGAGCAAGACTTGCTCGATCAATGCCACGACAACGTTTATGGCTTGGCCGCAGGGATTTGGACCCAAGACTACAAAACCGCTTGGCGCCTGGGCAGTGCGCTGAACACGGGGACGGTGTGGGTCAACACCTATAAGGTGTTTTCCATCAGCACCCCTTTTGGTGGCGTGAAAATGAGCGGCATGGGTCGCGAAAAAGGCCGCCAAGGTATCTTGGAGTACACCCGGCAAAAGAGTTTTTACTGGGGCCTCAACGCCAATCCCATGCCATGGGCCACACCGGCTTGAGCGTATCTTCTTCACCGAACTTTAACCATCAGGAGACAACATGCTTTTCCCCACCACCATCGTCGGCAGTTATCCCCAACCCGAATGGTTGATCGACCGTGAAAAACTTGCGGGTCGATTTCCCCCTCGGGTGCGGGCCAAAGAACTGTGGCGCGTGGCAGAGCCGCATTTGCAGCAAGCCATGGAGGATGCCACTTTGTTGGCCATCCGCGCCCAAGAAGATGCTGGCTTGGACATCATCACGGATGGTGAAATCCGCCGTGAGAGCTATTCCAACCGAATTGCCACCGCTTTGGAGGGCATCGATATTGACAACCCCGGTGTGGGCTTGGACCGCTCTGGGCACCCCAACCCGGTGCCACGCATTGTGGGCAAGATCAGGCGCGCACGCCCCATCGAGCTAGAGGATCTGCTCTTTCTCAAGGCCCACACACAGCGCCAGGTCAAGATCACGGTGCCCGGCCCTTTCACTATGCTGCAGCAAGCGCAAAATGATTTTTACGGCAGTGAAGAAGAGGCGGCCATGGACTATGCCGTGGCCTTGAACGAAGAAATATTAGACCTCTTTGCCCACGGTGCAGACGTGGTTCAAGTCGATGAGCCCTATATGCAAGCGCGCCCAGAAAAAGCGCGTCAATACGGCATCCAGGCCTTGAACCGCGCATTGCAGGGCGTCACGGGCACCACGGCGGTTCACATTTGTTTTGGCTACGCCGCCGTGATCCATGCACGGCCAGAGGGCTACAGCTTCTTGCCCGAATTTGCCCAATGCAGTTGCAGCCAGGTGTCCATCGAAACGGCGCAATCAGGCCTGGATTGCTCGGTGCTGCAAACCCTGGGCGACAAGCAAATCATGGTGGGTTGTTTGGACTTGAGCGACATGGCCATTGAGTCCCCAGTGGTGGTGGCCTCGCGCATCAAACGCGCTTTGGCTTTCGTCAAGCCAGAGCAGGTGATCTTGGCGCCCGATTGCGGCATGAAATACCTGCCCAGGGAAGTCGCCAATGGAAAGCTCAAGGCCATGGTGGAAGGTGCGAAAATTTTGCGTGCCGAGTATGGCGCTTGATCGCGTGCCACTGCCCAGTCTCAATCCCAGGCCTGGAGAACAAGCAACCCAGGCCCTTGGGTTTTTCAGTCAGGGTTTTTTAAAACCTGGCGCAAAAAGCGGGTAGGTAGCGTTGGCCCCAGGCCCTGATAGTCGGGTATTTGAAGGTTTTTTTCTTTGACCAAGGCATGCGCGTGTAAGTTGGCATACAAGGCGTCGTAAATGGGAAAGCTGGCTTTCAAAATAGCGTCATCGGTGTCGTGAATCAGCATCACACCTTCAGAAACGGCCAATAGACCCACGGCAATTTGCGCCCAGCGGTCATCGGGGCCCGCTTTGGCATGGTGGAGCACATGGTCTACCCCGGCTTGGATGATGGTTGCGATGTGGTGCAAGGACGGGTCATCCAAGGCATATTTGCGCAAGATTTTGGCAAAGGTGGTGCCATGTTCGTCGTGTGAGCCCAACTCCACACCCGGCATACCCAATGGAATGGCATCGCTGGGCCGGGTGTTTTCTTGTCCCCAGGGCACAAAAATAAATTCTGCTTGGGTGTCGACAAAACGCTGTATTAACCAGGGGGAAGCGACCCGGTCGAGGTGAACAAAATCACGGGTGACCCATTTCATGCGTGGCCTTTGTGTGGTTGATGGATTTAATAAATGGCTGGCTCGTCCACGGGGCCACCGAAAGCGGTTTCTAAAAAATCAAAGTCGCATCCTTGGTCGGCTTGCAGGATGTGGCGGCTGAACATCCAGCCATAACCGCGTTCATAGCGCGGCTTCGGGGCTTGCCATTGGGCGCGCCGCTGGGCCAATACCTCGTCACTGACTTCCAGGTGCAGGCGGCGCGCTGGCACATCCACGGTGATCATGTCGCCGTTTTGCACCAAGGCCAAGGGGCCGCCAATGAACGCCTCGGGTGAGACGTGCAAGATGCAGGCGCCATAACTGGTGCCACTCATGCGCGCATCGGACAAGCGAACCATGTCGCGCACACCTTGCGCCAGCAGTTTGCGGGGGATGGGCAATTGGCCCCATTCGGGCATGCCGGGTCCGCCTTGCGGTCCGGCGTTGCGCAGCACCATGACGTGTTCTGCGGTGATGTCTAAATGGTCGTCTTCGACCGCGGCTTTCATCTCCGGGTAGCTGTCAAAAACCATGGCAGGGCCCGTGTGCTGGCGCAAATGGGGCGCACATGCGCTGGGTTTGATCACAGCCCCGGCAGGGGCCAGGTTGCCGCGCAACACCGCCAAGGCGCCTTCGGCATACAAAGGGCGGTCCAAGGGGCGGATCACATCCGAGTTGTATACCTGCGCGTGGGCCACGTTTTCACCCAAGGTCAGGCCATTGACGGTCATGGCATCCAGATGCAGGTGGTTAGACAAGGTCTTGATCAGGGCCGTCATGCCACCTGCGTAGTAAAAATCTTCCATCAAATAGGTGTCACCGCTGGGCCGGATGTTGGCAATGACGGGGATTTTTCGGCTGGCCGCGTCAAAGTCGTCCAGGCCCACGGTGCAAGCAGCGCCCGCACGGCGTGACATGGCCACCAAATGGATGATGGCATTGGTGCTGCAACCCATGGCCATGGCCACGGTGATGGCGTTTTGAAAATGCTGGTGGGTGAGCAGTTTGGCCGGTGTCAGGTCTTCCCAGACCATCTCCACAATGCGCCTTCCACAGGCGGCAGACATGCGCGGGTGATTGGCGTCTGGCGCTGGGATGCTGGAAGCGCCTGGCAGCGTCATCCCCAGCGCCTCGGCCATGCCCATCATGGTGGCGGCTGTGCCCATGGTCATGCAGGTGCCATGGCTGCGCGCAATGCCGCCTTCAATGCCCAACCATTGCACATCGCTGATCTGACCCGCGCGGCGTTCGTCCCAATACTTCCAGGCGTCAGAGCCTGAGCCCAGGGCTTGGCCCTGCCAGTTGCCGCGCAGCATGGGCCCGGCGGGCAGGTAAATGCAAGGCACGCCAGCAGAGATGGCCCCCATCAACAAACCTGGCGTGGTTTTGTCGCAGCCGCCCATCAGAACCGCGCCATCGATGGGGTGGCTGCGGATCAGCTCTTCGGTTTCCATGGCCAACATGTTGCGGTACAGCATGGCGCTCGGGCGCACAAAGGCCTCAGCCAAAGAGATGGCCGGAAGTTCAAGTGGAAAGCCGCCCGCTTGAAAAATGCCGCGTTTGACGTCTTCCACCCTTTGCTTGAAATGGGTGTGGCACGGGTTGATGTCCGACCATGTGTTGACAATCGCAATGACGGGTTTGCCGGCCCAGTCTTGCGGTGCGTAACCCATTTGCATGGCGCGCGAGCGGTGGCCAAAAGAGCGCAAGTCGTCTGGTGCAAACCAACGGGCGCTGCGCAATTGATCGGGGTGTTTTTGGGGGGGTGTCAAGCTCATGCACGCATTGAAACACCGACGCTGGGTGGCGTCAACGCGGGTTTGTCGGGTGGGAGATGCCCATCACCCGCAACCCAGTGATTCCAAGGGTTAACCCTGGACTTGATTCAGGTTGTTTCGGCGGGCTTGGCCGGCTTGCAGTCAAGGCAGACAAACATGCTTGTTCCCAGCAGTTTGCGAAAGGTTCCGGACGCGCGGGGTTTGTGCAAGCCGCATTTGATGCAACTCATGGTGCTTCCTGCCAAGCCAGTGGTGCCGAATGGCGAGCCGCCTTTTTTGGACTTGTACCGGAGACCGTCTTGCGTGATTTTGGTGGTGTCGTCAGTGGCCATGTCTCTGAAGGATTCCCTTGTACTCATCTACCAGTGCACCCACCTGACAACGCTACGAGGGGCGTCTACAAGGGGTGTGCAAGCCTTATTTTAAACGTTTATCGAGCGGGAGGTCGGGTGTGAACTTTGTGACGTATGGTTGGGCATTTCAACGCTCGCCATCGGTCTTTATTTTTCGAACTTGGTTTGTCGCAAGCGCAGCGTCCATGGGGTTTTTTGCCAGGAGATGATTTCTTGTTGAATCAGGTGATTCGACTGGGGGAAACGCTGCGCCCAATCGCTGGGGCACTGCCATTCAAAAATTTTTTGTTCGGGATCGCAATGCACCTGCAAGCCTGTCATGTCGGGCGGGCGGCGTGAATGGCACAAAATGACCGACAAGCGCAAGGCCAACAATTGTTGAACCACCATGGGGTCTTCAAAATCGATGTCCAGTTTGCGCAATTTGCCATGGTGACCCAACACCAGCATGCTGAGCCGGTGCAACTCTGGCTGGCTAAAGCCTATGACGTCGGCGTTGTCCAATATGTAAGCGCCATGCTTGTGGTAGTCGCTGTGCGAGATGGACAGGCCAACTTCATGCAGCTCGCTGGCCCAGGCCAGCTTGCGCTCTATCCGATGAGGTGCTGGGCTGCCGCTGGGGTTCATCATGGCGAGCAATTGCAGCGCCACGTCACCCACGCGTTTGGCCTGCTCGCGGTCAACGCCAAATTTCCGTGCCAAGCGGTGCACCGAGGCATCACGAACATCCATCTCACCGTGATCACGTTCAACCAACTCATGCATCGCACCGTGGCGCAAAGCCCCCTGTGCCACATGCAAGGCCTCGATGTCGAACTGCTCAAACAAGGCTGACAAAACGGCCAAACCACCACCGATGACGGCGCGCCGGTCTTCTTTGAGGCCCTCCAAGCGCAAGCGACTGAAGTGTTGCGCGGCTTGCACACATTGGATCAGCCAGGCCAAGCCATCGCGGGTAATTTGCCCGGGTGTCCAACCGGCATATTGCAGCACATCGGCCACGGCACCAACCGTGCCGGATGCGCCATAAGCCTTGTCCCACAGGTCGCGCGGGTACATCACAAGCGCTTCTTCCAGTACAGCTTGGGCAGCCACTTTGGCCTGGTTAAAAGCCTGCTCGGTGAACTGACCTTGGGGAAAGTATTTCTGCGACCAGGACACACTGCCCACTCGGTAGGAGTTCATGGTCGAGGGTTCACGGTTTTGACCCAAAATCATTTCGGTCGATCGGCCACCGACATCGATCACAAACCGACGCTCTCCGTCATTGGGTAAAAATTGGCTCACGCCGATATAAATCAAGCGCGCCTCTTCGGTGCCGGAGATGATCTCAATCGGATAACCCAAGACCTGTTGGGCCCGGTTCAAGAACACCTCGCGGTTGCGTGCTTCACGCAGGGTTTGGGTGGCCACGGCCCGGACCTGACTGGCTGGCAGGCCATGAAGGCGCTCTCGAAAACGGGCCAAGCATTCCCAGCCGCGTTCCATGGCTTCTGGGGTGAGGTTGCGCTGTGCATCCAAATCACCCCCTTGCCGAACAGTTTCTTTCAGGTAGTCGGTGCGCACCAACTGGCCGTGCTCCATGCGCCCTAATTCCATGCGGAAACTGTTGGATCCCAGGTCTACGGC
>CAMDJU010000064.1 GCA_945900695.1 Bordetella parapertussis
TCACTGACGGCTTGCCGACTGGCCTGCGCCTCGGCCGCTTGGCATGGGCACAGCGAGGTCAGTGAAGCAGATGTGGCCTGGGCCGCACGCATGGTCTTGGCCCCCCGCGCCACCCAATTACCCGCGGCCCCGCCCGAGGCGGAGTCCGAGCCGCCACCACCCAGCGAAGCCGAGGCCTTGCCCGACGATCAAGCGCCACCCCCCGAGCCGCCACCACCCCAGGACGAAAGCGAAGACACCCCCGAGGACCAGCCTGCCCCGCCCAGCGCGCAAGACCTGCAAGATTTGGTGCTGGCTGCGGCCTTGGCCAGCATCCCCCCCAACCTGCTCGATCGCATGGTGTTGGGCGCCACCACGCCCAAAGGCGCGCGCAGTGCGGGCAGCAGTGGGGCCGCGCAACGCTCGCGCCAACGCGGCAGGCCACTGGCGCCACGCCCGGGTTCACCCAGTCAAGGTGCGCGCTTGCATGTCTTGGCCACCCTGCGCGCGGCCGCACCGCGCCAAAAACTGCGCCCACCACCCCCCGGCGGTGGGCGCATCGCGGTGCGCAGCGAAGACTTTCACATCCACCGCTTTCAGCAAGAACAAGCCAGCTGCCTGATCTTTGCGGTAGACGCCTCGGGCTCGGCGGCTTTGGCGCGCTTGGCCGAAGCCAAGGGTGCGGTCGAGCTGATGCTGCAACAGTCCTATGCCCGGCGTGACCAGGTCTGCGTGATCGCTTTTAGAGGCACCAAAGCCGAAGTGCTGCTGCCACCCACCCGCTCGCTGGTGCGCGCCAAACGGGCCTTGGGTGGCTTGCCAGGTGGTGGGGGTACGCCCTTGGCCACTGCCTTGAAGCTGTGCCAAGAACAAGCCCAAGCCCAAATGCGTTTGGGTGTCACCCCCTTGTTGGTGGTGTTGTGTGATGGCCGCGCCAATGTCAATTTACAAGGCCTGGGTGGGCGTGAGTCGGCCATGGTCGACGCCCTCGCCTGGGCCCAAGCCTGGCGCAGTTTGGCCTGCGCGGCGGTGTGGCTTGATACCTCTGTCCAACCCGACGCCAAAGCACAGCAACTGGCCCAGACCATGGGCGCACGCTACCTGCCCATGCCGCAAGCGCAAGCCCAGCGCATGGCCGCTGTCATGCAATCCTTGGTGGCCCCGGCCAAGGCCTGAAGCGGCGCGCAGCCATGCTCGAGCGCTTGCATCCCCCGTTGGATTGGGCCAGCCTCCAGGCCCAGTGGCCGCACAGCGTCCACAGCCGGTTTGTCCACGCCGCTGGCCTGCGTTGGCATGTGCAGGTGATGGGCCAAGGGCCGGCCTTGCTGATGCTGCACGGCACCGGGGCATCGACCCACACCTGGCACGCCCTGGCCCCCTTGCTGATGCCGCACCACACCTTGATTTGCCCGGACCTGCCGGGCCACGCTTTCACCGAACAAGCGCCCGGGGCTGGTATGTCACTGCCAGGCATGGCCGCCGGGGTGGCCGCCCTGGTGCAGGCCTTGGGCTTGCCTTTGCACGGCTTGGTGGGCCATTCGGCCGGTGCCGCCGTGGCCGCTCAAATGCTTTTGCAAGAGCACCTGCCCCTGGCCCAATCGCGCCCCCTGCTGGTGGGCCTGAACCCGGCATGGCTGCCCTTGCCCGGTTGGGCTGGGGTGTTGTTTTCACCCAGCGCCAAATTGATGTCGCTCAACCCCCTGTCGGGTTGGTTGATGGCCCAGCAAGGTGGGCGCGAAGGGGTGTTGCAGCGTTTGCTGGACAGCACCGGCTCGCGGCTGAGCGCCGAGGCGGCAGCGCACTATGGCGTGTTGCTGCGCAACGCCCGCCATGTGCGTGGCGTGCTGGCCATGATGGCGGCCTGGAACCTGAACCCCCTGGCCCAGCGGCTGCACGCGCTGCCCGCCCAAGTGCACATGCACATCGGCTTGGCCGACCAAACCATCCCACCGGCCCTGGCGCAAGTGGCATTGCAGCGCATCCCTGGCAGCACCTGCGCCCAAGCCGCGGGCTTGGGTCACCTGGCGCATGAAGAAAACCCGGCCGAAGTGGCGCACCACCTGCTGCGCTGGATGGCCTGCGTCACCCCTTGAGTCCTGTCCTGATTCGGGGCCTGAACGTCATTGCCGCAGGAGCTGGGGCAATTCAGGGGCCGAGCAAGGCGAAAAAAAAGCCCCAGAGGGGCTTTTTCGCTGAGTCGCCAAGGGGTTGACAGACTTTTTGCAGGCCTTGAGGGACTTGCGCAGGTGTTGATCAGGCCTTTTTGGCGTAAGCGCTGCACCAGCCTGGGCCAGCCACTTGCTTGCCAGCAAACAAGGGGCAGCCGCCAGCGGCATCGGTGGCCTTGCCTTGGTAGAGCGAACAGTTTTTACAAACTTGCCCCGCTGCATATTTGGGGAACTTCTTGACGTCGACCTTGGTGGCGTCGGCTTTGTAGCCCAAAGCGGTGGCTTGCGCGTCGCTTTCGGCCAGCATGGGGCCAGCGGCCATGGCTTGGGTTGCGGCCAAGGCACCGGTGCCCAGGCTGAGTTGAACAATGAATTCGCGGCGGTTGGTCATGGTTTTCTCCAGAGTTGTGAAACTTGATAACGCTGGGGGCCACCCATCGGGTTGACAAGAGCCCCTAGCGCCGGTGTGAGACATTGTCGCTCAAGCGCCTAGGGGTTTGCCCGCGTTGGGTTTTGATCTGGCTCTGGCCGGGGGCTAGCGGGGGGCGGCGTTCGGCGCGGTCGGGGCGTCCCCTGCGCTGGACCCAGCTAAGCTGGGTGCAGTTGAGTTGGGCGCAAGTGGGCTGGAAGCGGATGGCATGGAAGCGGGTGGGTTATCAGCAGCGTTGGGGGCGCTCTGGGGCTGCCACGCATGGGCTTGGGGGTTGAGTTGCCACGTGTCCCAATTGAGCACCCCGGCGGCGCTCACCCACACCAAATAAGGCAGCAGCATCCAGGCCGAGGCCCGGGCGTAACGGTGCAAATGCACCATCAAAGCCGCAATCGACAGCCACAAAAAAACCAATTCCACCAAAGCCCAACCAAGTTGGTGCCACTGAAAGTAAATCAAGCTCCACAAAACGTTGAGTGCGGCATTGGCGGCAAACAGTGCCAGCATATTGCGGCGCTGGCGCGCATGGCCGCTGGCATGCCACGCCCACCAAGCGCTGAAGGCGCAAAGGGTGAAGATGGTGGACCAAATGACCCCGAAAGCCGCATCGGGCGGCTTCCAGTCGGGCTTGACCAGTTGTTGGTACCACGGGCCCAAATCGGTCAGGGCTCCGCCCAGGCCCGCCACCCCAAAGCTGATGGCGATGGCCACGAACAGGCTGGGCCAGTGGCGTGGGGTCATCCGGTTTTGGCCACGCCAAACAAGTGCGCCAAGTCTTTGAAGAAGATGCGCACATGGGCCATGGGCTTTTTGCGCACCAGCACTTTGTTCATGTAGGACTCGAAGGTGAGTTGTTGCACGTCTTTATCTTCGCAGATTTTGACGAACTTCTCGCGCCGCTTGTCGCTGCTGTACCAAAAGTACTGCATGATGCCCAACACCCAAAACACCTTGCCATGCTCGCGCATGAACTGCTTGCGCACCTGCTTGAGCACCTCGGGGTTGCCTTCTTGCAAAAACAAATGCACTTTGTCGGCGGCCATGCGCGCGCAGGCCATGGCGTAGTAAATGCCCTCGCCAGACGACGGGGCCACCACGCCCGCGGCGTCGCCCACCAGCACCACGTCGCGGCCGTTGTCCCAGCGCGGCAAGGGCTTCATGGGCAAGGGTGCCCCCTCGCGGCGCAAGGTGACGGAATCGCCCAAGCCTGCGGTTTCGCGCAAGCGGCCCACCGCACTGCGCAGTGAAAAGCCTTTGTCGGCACTGCCCGTACCCACACTGACGGTGTTGCCGTGCGGGAACACCCAACCGTAAAAGTCAGGCGACAAGCTGCCCCGGTAATACACATCGCAGCGCGTGGGATCGTGGTCGGGCGCATTCTGCGGCGCCTGGATGATCTCGTGGTACGCAAAAACGTACTTGGTTTTTTCGGCGCCATCAATCGACTGGCGCGCCACTTCCGAGCGCGCGCCATCAGCACCAATGACCGTGCGGGCGCGCACGCTGGCTTGGTGCTCTTCGCCTTTGATGCCTTTGGCGGTGAAATGCACCCGCATCACCCCATCCATGTCGCGGCTGAACTTGTCAAACACACCGCGCTGGCGCACCGCACCGCTTTTTGCCGCGCGTTCGCGCAACCATTCGTCAAACTGGTCGCGGTCGACCATGCCGACAAAGCCGTTTTCGATCGGGATATCGACCTTGTTATCGCTGGGCGATATCATGCGCGCTGAACGCGCTTTGGCCACCAATAACTCATCCGGGATTTCAAAGTCCTTGATCAAGCGCGGTGGTATGGCGCCCCCACAGGGTTTGATGCGGCCTTGCCGGTCCAGCAGCAGCACGCGCCAGCCTTTGCGCGCCAAATCGTCGGCAGCGGTGGCACCAGACGGCCCACCTCCGATCACCACAGCGTCATAGCTCATTTGTGTCATGGTTGTTGTCCTTCCATTGCCCATGGGGCGGTTTGCGTTGTACGCGTTTGCACTGTCTCGCCGCGCCCGACCTGGACCGCCCACCAAGCGGACCCAGCAAACATCAGCGCTTCCATTCCAAATACCCAGCTGTAGGCGGTTGCGGGCTCTGACAGCCACCAGCGCGCCAAATCGCTCGCGCCGGTACCGAGCAAGCCACCCAAACCAAATGCAATGGCTTGTGAGGCGCCCCACAAACCCATGCGTGTGCCTTCACGGCCATCTTTCGCCGCAGCGGCCAAGCGCATCATGGTGGTGATGGCGGCGATCGAAAACGCCCCATTGGCAACCCCCAGCAAGAACACATTGGCCAACAAGGGCCATGACCCACCCAGCCCTGCCGCCACCGATAAACCAGCCATGGCCAGTGCCGAGGCCAAGCAACCACCCACCATCCAAGCTTGTACCGAGCCCCAACGCCCGCGTGCCCAGCCACTGCCCGCCAGCGCGACACACAACATGCCCAGCAAGACACCCCCATGCTGCAAGCCCGACAACTGGGTGGTTTGCCCCGGCGTCATGTCAAACACAGCGCCAGCAAACGGCTCCAAAATCAAGTCTTGCGAGCTGTAGGCCAACATGGACAGAAACACAAAGATGGTGAACCTGCGCGCAGCGGGCTCGCCCCACACCTGGGCCAAGGCCTGGCGAAAGCGCACGGATGCCATGCCCTGACCTGGGCTCAGGGGGTCGCCAGACAGTTGCGCTGATGGGTGAGCTGCGGCCGTATCAGCAGCTTGCGCACCCGCACGCTCCGCTGTTGGAGCGGCAGGTCCTTCCAAACCCCACAAGCAAGCACATGCGATCAACCATGCCAAAACTGCAGCTGTGCAAACCACCCGCAACAAGCGCTCCGGCGAGTACGGGTCCAGTTGTTTACCCACCACAACGGCGGTCACTGCAAAGCCCACAATCATCATCACCCACACCAAGGTGGCTGCAGGGGCACGCCGGTCGTCACCCACCCGCTTGGCCAACAGCACCAGCAACGAGGTACCACAGGCGCTCACGCCCACGCCAATCATGGCAAATGCCACTGCCGCCAAGGCCACGCCCAGCCCGCGGTCATTGCCCATGGTGACAATGGCTTGCGCGGCCAAACAACCGCCCAAAGACAACACCCCCATGCCCCCCACCATCCAAGGGGTGCAGCGCCTGCCTTGATCGGCCCCAAAGCCCATGCGCGGGCGCACCATTTGCACGGCATAGTGCAAGCCCACAAGCAAACCGGGCAACAACGCCGGCAACATCAATTCCACCACCATGATGCGGTTCAAGGTGGATGTGGTGATGACCACCACCGAGCCCAAACACGCTTGCACCAGGGCCAAGCGCAGCACTTGCCACCAACCAAAAGAGAGATGCCCGCTCATGCCACGCCCCCTGGCATCAAGCGCACGGCCCAGGCACTGACCATCATGCCAGCGACAAATAGGGGCACGCCAAAGCCACTGAGCATCAAGGCCTTGGCCACGGGTTGGCGCACAAACGCGCCCATCAAGGGCAACTGCGCCAAGACCAAGCCCAACACTGCCAAGGCATGGCCCACTTGGCCCCAATGCATCAGCAAGCCCACCACCACCACTTGGGGGAGCACCATGGCCCAACACGCCACCCGCGCGGCCCCGTCCACGCCCAGTTGCACCGGCAAAGACCGCACGCCCATTTGGCGGTCGCCCTCGACCGCCTTGAAGTCATTCAAGGTCATGATGCCGTGGGCACCCAAGCTGTAGAGCAAGGCCAACAACAGCACCGGTGTGGGCGGCACGCGCTCGCCCAACATCACGGCCGCGCCAGTGACCCAGGCCAATCCTTCGTAGCTGAGCGCACAAGCGGCATTGCCCCACCAGCCGTTTTCCTTCAGGCGCAACGGTGGCGCGCTGTAAGCCCAGGCCAGGGCCAAGCCCAAGGCAGCGGCCAAAAAGCCCCAAGTGCCCAAGGGCACAGCCCATAACAAAGACAAGCCGGTCCACAAGCACGCGATGTACAAGCCCCATCGCCCCGGCATGCGCCCTGAAGGAATGGGCCGCTGCGGTTCGTTGATGGCGTCGACATGTCGGTCAAACCAGTCATTCACCGCTTGGCTGCTGGCACACACCAACGGGCCCGCCAACAAAACGCCCCAAACGATCAAACCCCAGTGGCCAGTGAACGCCTCGCCCGAAGACACCACACCGCAGGCAAATGCCCACATGGGCGGAAACCAGGTGATGGGTTTGAGCAGCTCAGCGACGGTGGACAAGGATGGACGGGCCATGGTGTATTTTTGGCCCGCCCACCCCAACTGTCAACTGAGGTTTACGATTATTTTGTCAGAATTATCTGACACTTATCGACTCTGTATCTGCCGCGCGGACAGTAAACACCCATTTTGGTGCAAAGGGGGGGTGGCTTACTCGGCCTCGCTGCTGCCGGCCATGTCGTAGCGACGCAACTTCACATACAGGCTTTGGCGCGACAACCCCAGCATTTCTGCCGCCGAAGCGCGGTTGTTGTGGGTCAGCTGCAACGCCGCTTGGATGCACATGCGCTCGATCATGTCGCTGGTCTCGCCCACGATGTCTTTCATCGGCATGCGCCCGACCAGCTGGGCCAATTGGGCCACTGAGCCCGCCATGCCCGACTCAATGGGGGCTTCGGGCAGGCGTTGGCGGCCCACGTCGCGCACAAAAAAACCATATAAAGCCTGCGGACCGGTCAAGGTCAGGGCCGAAATCTCCACCGCCACTTGGGTGCCAGCCATGGTGCGCAAATCTGTGGCAAAGCCACGCACGCTGCCAGTTTGGCGGATATTGGTTTGCAACACGCCCCAATCGACACTGCCGCGGCTCAACCATCGCTCCATGGCTTGGCCTTGCAACTGGGCCAAGGAAGTGGCCCCCACCAGCGATACCAATTCGGCATTGGCCGCCACCACCGAGCCTTGCCGGTCGGTGACCAACAAGCCCATGGGTGAGCGCTCCATGGCTTCACTGAACCAGCCCTGCGCATCGGGTTGGGCCTCCGACAACGCACCCGCATTGGGCAGCAGTCGGATCAAAAATTGTGCACCACCTTCTTGGCGAAACACAGATACCGACAAGGCGCTGTCTTGCGAGGTGCCCATGAACCGGGCACGGCCAATTTCAGCCCGTCCGGTGGCTTGGGCCATGCGCAGCAAGGCTTGCAGTGCATCTCGGTGTTGGCTCTCAAAACACTCGTTGATCTCGCGCCCGACCAAGCGCTTGCCCGCGTCCTTGACCCAGGCTTGGGCCGCCGGATTGGCTTCCATCACCCGTTGCGAGGCCACATCGACCACCAGCACGGGTTCGCCAGAGGTTTCAAACAAAATGCGGTAGCGCGCCTCCATGTGGCGCAAGCGCATGTAGTCGCGCTCCATGGATTGCTGCGCATCCATCAAACGCTGTTGCAATCCGGCCACGATCGACATGTCGCGGCCCAGCACCAAGCTCATGCCTTCCTCCGCCAAAGGCACGGCCACGTACTGCAAAGGCACATCGCTGCCGCCCGGCATTTGCGATCTGTGGTTAATGTGGCGCCAACGCAACACCTCGCCGGCCTTGGCGGCCAACATTTCAGGCAATTTGGGCAAGCTGTCTTCAGCAAAGGTGTCCAACCAGGGCCGACCCACCCAGCTTCGGCAATCGAGCGCTGCCCAGTCGCTGCGCGACATAGACACCTCTTGAACCACGCCCGCCTCGTCCAACAGCAAAGCAATGTCCGAGCTGGCGCCAATCAGCTGAGACATATCCGACGGTGAGAGAGACGAAATTTGCATAAACCTTCAATCATGAGCCTCGCAGATGTCTGCCTGGCTTGTCACACCTCAACGTCTACAGGGCGTTTCGATGCGGAATGTAACACCGTCCAACTTTCGTCTAGGGCAAAAAGCCAGCAATTGCGAGGATTAACCACGCGAAACGCCTCTGGCGCGGCCCTGAGTCACCTGCCGCTGCCTGCGCATGCGCACTTGTTCGGCGGCGTCACGCAAGGCCTGATCGGCCGAACCGCTGGAGAAATCTGCCCCCAAGGTGGCCGCCAAATGGGGGTCTTGGGCCAACATGGGTCCGCCCACCATGATCGCCACCTGCGGGTTCAGCGAGCGTTGGCGCAATTGGACAATGTGCTTGGTGAGCGCGGGGAGTTCGCGCTGGGTGCTGACCGAAATGGCCACCAGGTCAAATGCTTCATTGGCGACGGTGGACAAAGCTTCAAAGCGGCCCATTTTGGAGGCGCTGGTGACACTCCAGCCGTCCCGGCGGAAAAACTCCGCCAACATCATCAATCCCAAGGCGTGTTGCGCGTTGGGTTGACCCATCATCAAGGCGCGGTGGCCCGCCGGGGCCGCGTAACCGCTGGACTGGGCCAAAAACTGCGGGCTGAACTCGACCAGCAAGTCCTGCAAATGGCTGTGGCCAACGGTGCAATGGGCAAAGTCAACGCTGTCGGCTTGCCACCATTGGCCCAACAACCTGGCCGCCGGGGCCAGCACTTGCAGATATAAAGTGTCCAAGGCCATGCCCTGGGCCAACCAAGCCTGGAAACACGCCCGCGTTTGCTCACGCCCATGCAAACAAGCCAAAGCCAATTGCAAGGCGTGCCCGCGCAAGGCAAGGTCTTGCTGTTGCACAAATTGTTGATGCTCGCTCATCAACCTGTCCACCACCCATTCGGTGATGGCCGGAACGATGGCCACCGTCTGTTCTTGATTCAAGCCCTAGACCCCTCACAATGCGCGCCCAGCAACCAAACCCACACACGCAAGCTTGGCCTGGATCCTGTCCAAAAGTTACTGAATGTCAACCGATTCAGACATCGGCAGACCCCAGGGACACAGTGTCTTTATATTTCCCATGACATATACATAGTGAAAACCCTATAAGTGTCAACTAAATATACCGTCAACTCTGATTGACAGATGCGCATTCATTGCCTAAAGTGACCTCATACGAATTGGTCCCAAGGTCAAGCATGTCACACCCCGGTTCTGCCGCCAAGGCAATACCACCCGCCCTTTACACGCCGGAGCAACGCCTGCGGCGCGACGCCACGGCCTGGACGCTGGTGCAAGGGGTGTTGGCACCGATTCAATTTTTGGTGTTCTTGGTCAGCCTGGTGCTGGTGCTGCGGTGCATGGCCACCGGTGAGGGCGAGCAATGGGCCTTGTGGTCGGTGGTGGTCAAAACCCTCACCCTCTACACCATCATGATCACCGGTTGCATCTGGGAGAAAGTGGTGTTTGGCCAATACCTTTTTGCACCGGCCTTTTTGTGGGAAGACATCTTCAGCATGTTGGTGCTGGCGCTGCACACCTTGTACTTGTTTGGTTGGTATCACCAAAACATGAGCCTGCAGCAACAACTGGGCGTGGCTTTGTTGGCTTACTTCACTTATTGCATCAACGCCGGGCAGTTCATCTGGAAGCTGCGCGCTGCACGCTTGCAACAAGCGCGCGAAAAACAAGCCCTCAGTGGTGTCGGCATGCTCGGCGCAGGAGCCATGGCATGAGCAGCGTGATCCCCATTCGCAGCGACAACGCCACCGGCTGCCAAGATGCGCCGGTGCTGATCGAGCGCGGCCAGCGCGAGGTGTTTTGCGGCCTCACAGGCATCATTTGGCTGCACCGCAAAATTCAAGACGCGTTCTTTTTGGTGGTCGGCTCGCGCACCTGCGCCCACCTCATCCAATCGGCAGCGGGCGTGATGATTTTTGCCGAGCCGCGCTTTGGCACTGCCATCATCGACGAGCGCGACTTGGCCGGCTTGGCCGACTGCAACGACGAGCTCGACAAAGTGGTGGGCCAGTTGCTGCAACGCCGCCCCGACATCAAGCTGTTGTTCTTGGTCGGCTCCTGCCCCTCTGAGGTCATCAAGCTCGATTTGTCGCGCGCTGCCGAGCGCTTGACCCGCCAATACTTGCCATCTGTGCGGGTGCTCAACTACTCGGGCAGCGGCATCGAAACCACCTTCACCCAAGGCGAAGACGCTTGCCTGGCCTCGCTGGCACCCACCCTGCCCCAAAGCAGCGACGGCGCAGCCCGCTTGTTGGTGGTGGGCACCTTGGCCGATGTGGTGGAAGACCAACTCGGCCAATTGCTCAAGACCATGGGCGTGGATGTCGACTTTTTCCCGCCCCGGCGCAGCACCCAGTTGCCCAGCGTGGGCCCTGGCACCCGTTTTTTGCTGGCCCAACCCTTTTTGGCCGATACCGCCCGTGCCCTCGAGTCACGCGGTGCCGTTCACCTGGGTGCCCCCTTCCCGCTGGGTGCCGAGGGCACCAGCGCCTGGTTACAAGCCGCTGCCACGGCTTTTGGCGTCAGCCCCGCCTTGTTTGAGCAAACCACCCGCGCCCCGCGCCAACGCGCTGAACAAGCCTTGTCGCGCCAACGCACCCTGCTGCAAGGCAAGCGCATATTCTTTTTCCCCGACTCGCAACTCGAAATCCCGCTGGCGCGTTTTCTGCACCGCGAACTGGGCATGGAGTTGGTCGAGGTCGGCACCCCTTATTTGCACCGCAACCACATGGCCGCCGAGCTGGCTTGGTTGCCGGCCGGCACCCGCTTGAGCGAAGGCCAAGACGTGGAAAAACAACTCGACCGCTGCCTGGCCGACCAACCCGACATGGTGGTGTGTGGCTTGGGCCTGGCCAACCCCTTGGAGGCCAAAGGCCTGACCACCAAATGGGCCATTGAGTTGGTGTTCACCCCCATCCAGGGCTACGAGCAAGCCGGTGACTTGGCCGGCTTGTTCAGCCGCCCCTTGACCCGCCGCTTGAAGCTGGTCGCCTGAGGCAAACCACCATGCAACTCACCCTCTGGACTTACGAAGGCCCACCCCACATCGGGGCGATGCGCATCGCCACCGCCATGCGCGATGTGCACTATGTGTTGCACGCGCCACAGGGCGACACCTACGCCGATTTGTTGTTCACCATGATCGAGCGCCTGCCGCGCCGCCCACCGGTGACCTACACCACCTTCCAAGCGCGCGACCTGGGTGGCGACACCGCCGAGCTGTTCAAAAACGCCGCCCGTGATGCCTTTGAGCG
>CAMDJU010000065.1 GCA_945900695.1 Bordetella parapertussis
GACGCACGCACATCGGCGTCGCTGTGGGTGGGTTGGCGCAGCAGCTTGCCTTTGTTGAAGTGGCCCTGTGGGTCCATGCGCGCTTTGTAGTCGGCAAAAGGCTTCAACTCGGCGTCGCTCAGGTAGGCCATTTTGGTGATGCCAATGCCGTGCTCGCCAGAGATGACGCCGTCGAGCGAGCGCGCCAGCGCCATGATGCGACCCACCGCTTCGTGGGCGGTTTGCAGCATGTCGTAGTCGTCGCTGTTGACCGGCAAATTGGTATGCACATTGCCGTCACCGGCGTGCATGTGCAAGGCAGCCCACACCCGGCCCTTGAGCACTTTTTGGTGGATGTCCAAACAGGCTTTGAGCAAGGGCTGAAACGCGGCGCCACTGAAGATGTTTTCCAAACCCGGGCGAATTTGCTGCTTCCAGCTCGCGCGCAAGCTGTGGTCCTGCAGTTGCGGGAACAAGGTGTCGACATCGGACAACCAACCCTGCCACTGGTCGCGCACATCGGCAATCAGGGCACGCGCCTGGGCCACCCGGTCTTCGAGCAACTCGGCGGCAGGGATGTCCCCCGCGTCATCGGTCTTGGCCAAGGGCAACTGACCCTCGGTCAAAAAAGCATCCAAGGCGTGGCACAGAGCGATCTTGTTGCGCAGCGACAGCTCAATGTTGATGCGTTCAATGCCGTCGGTGTACTCTGCCATGCGCGGCAGCGGGATGACCACGTCTTCGTTGATTTTGAAGGCGTTGGTGTGGCGGCTGATGGCCGCGGTGCGCTTGCGGTCGAGCCAAAACTTTTTGCGCGCATCGGCACTGACGGCCACAAAACCCTCGCCACTGCGCGAGTTGGCCAAGCGCACCACTTCAGAGGTGGCGCGCGCCACGGCGTCAGCATCGTCACCGGCGATGTCGCCAATCAAGACCATCTTTGGCAAGCCGCCACGCTTGCTCTTGGTGGTGTAACCCACGGCTTTGAGGTAGCGGTCGTCCAGGTGTTCCAAGCCCGCCAGCAAAGTGCCGCTGCGGCCCACTTCGGCAAACATGAAGTCTTTGATTTCGACGATGCTGGGCACGGCGTCGCGGGCATGGCCAAAAAACTCCAGGCACACCGTGCGGGTGTGCGCGGGCATGCGGTGCACCACCCAGCGTGCGCTGGTGATCAGGCCGTCGCAGCCCTCTTTTTGAATGCCGGGCAAGCCGCTGAGAAATTTGTCGGTGACGTCTTTGCCCAAGCCTTCTTTGCGAAAACTTTTGCCCGGGATGTCAAGCCGCTCGGTTCGGATAGGCGTTGTGCCATCGGCCTGAAAGTAGCGCAGCTCAAAGCTGGCGACATCAGCGTCGTGGATCTTGCCCAGGTTGTGCGACAAGCGCACCACTTCCAGCCACTGCGCATCGGGTGTGACCATGCGCCAGCTGGCCAAGTTGTCCAGGGCCGTTCCCCACAAAACGGCTTTTTTGCCACCGGCGTTCATGGCGATGTTGCCGCCAATGCAAGAAGCCTCGGCCGAGGTGGGGTCGACCGCAAACACAAAACCGGCCCTCTCGGCGGCATCTGCCACGCGCTGTGTGACCACGCCGGCCTCAGTCCAGATGGTTGGCACGGGGTGATCGATGCCGGGCAAGCTCAGGTGCTCGACCTCGGTCATGGTTTCGAGCTTTTCGGTGTTGATGACCGCGCTCTTCCAGGTCAGGGGAATGGCCCCGCCGGTATAGCCTGTCCCGCCGCCGCGCGGGATGATCGTCAAGCCCAACTCGATACACGCTTTGACCATGGTGGCCATCTCGGCCTCTGAGTCGGGGGTGAGCACCACAAATGGGTACTCAACGCGCCAATCGGTGGCGTCGGTCACATGCGACACGCGGCTCAAGCCATCAAATTTGATGTTGTCGCTGGCGGTGCATTTGCGCAGCACCTTTTGCGCTTTGCGGCGCAAAGCCGCCATGCGCTCAAAGTTCTGGGCGAAGTTGTCAACCGCCGCGCCGGCGGACTCGAGTAAACGGCCCACCCACACATCGCGCTGGGCATCGTCGCTGGGCGTGCGGCGTTTTTGCACCTCGCCCAAACGGTGGTGCAAAGCCTCGACCAAAAGCCGACGCCGAGCCGGGTTGTCGAGCAAATCGTCTTGTAAATAGGGGTTGCGCTGGACCACCCAAATGTCGCCCAGCACTTCGTAGAGCATGCGCGCTGAGCGGCCCGTGCGGCGCTCTTGTCGCAAGCGCTCCAGCCAATCCCAGGCTTCGTCGCCCAACAAGCGCATGACAATCTCACGGTCTGAGAACGACGTGTAGTTGTAGGGGATTTCGCGCAACCTGGGGCTGCTGTCGGCCGTGGACAGCAGTTGCTGCAAAGAAGTGGGTGCATTCATAGATTTAGAGCTGAATTTTAACGCAAGGGGGCATATCCTTTGGGTACCAAGCCCATTGGCAAAAACTGCTCGCGCCCGATCCAAGCAGCACCCAGCGCAGACAATGCTTTGCCATGAGCCCTTTGCTGAACACCTCACCCTGGCCCTACCCGTTTTGGATTGCCCACCGAGGCGCGGGCAACTTGGCCCCAGAGAACACCTTGGCGGCTTTTGAGCGCGGTGCCAGCCTGGGCTTTGCCATGTTTGAGTGCGATGTTCAACTCAGCGCCGATGGCGTGCCGTTTTTGCTGCACGATTTGCATTTGTCACGCACCACCAACGGCCAAGGCCTGGCCGCGGACCAAACCTGGGCGCACTTGCAGGGCCTGGACGCTGGCGGTTGGCACTCCAGCGCGCACACTGGGCAGGGGCTTTTGCGACTCGATCAGCTGTCCCACTGGGGCATGCCCCGAGGGCTGGCATTCAATTTGGAGATCAAACCCGCACTTGGGCGGGGGTCTAGGTGCGGCGCTGCCGTGGCCCGTGCCGCCAAGGACTTGTGGACGGGCAGTGCCAGCCCGCCCCTGCTGAGTTCGTTTTCCGCCGAGGCCTTGCAGGCTGCTCAAGAGGCAGCCCCCGATCTGCCCCGCGCTTGGCTCCTAGACGCCGCCAGCCTGCTGGATTGGCAAAAAGCTTCAGATTTGGGCTGCGCGGCGGTGGTGTTGCACCACAGCCTGTGCAACGAGAACGTCATCGCCCAAGCGCACCACCAAGGCTTACGCGCTTTGGCCTACACCGTCAACGATGCAGAACGCGCAGAACAACTCCAGCAGTGGGGAATAGACGGCATCATCACCGATGCGGTGCAGGCCTTCAAGCCCGCCAAGAGTGCATGAGGCACCATTGGCTGCTGGCGCAGGCCAGCACCATGGCCACATAGCTGAGCATCTTTCCATCGTTGCCCAAGAACCACAGGCCCAGGGACAATGCCAGCAAAGCCGCCAACGTGTTCAGGACAAAACGCCTCAAAAAACCCGAAAATTGCCATTTAGAACGCCAAAAAGGGCCTCTCAAGCTCAGTATTGCGGCCACGGCAAAAGCGGGCGCGGTAAAGTGCAGGATGTGCGAAAGGGCGTCAAGGGCGTTCATGGGGTACAAATTTTATAATTCAGATCATGGCAGTCTGGGCCTTGGGCCTCAATCACAACACAGCTCCGCTGGACATGCGGGGCAAATTTGCCTTTGCGGTGGACCAAATTGGCCCCACTTTGTCCGGTTTGCGCAGCGCCTTCTCCGACCAAAGTGAAGCCGCCATTCTCTCCACTTGCAACCGCACCGAAATTTATTGCGCTGGCCCCAAGACAGCCCTGGAGCAAACGCTGCACTGGCTGGCCCAGTCGGGCGGTGTAACGGCCCAAGAATTGCACGCCCACACCTACGCCCTCGAAAACGCCAACGCCGCGCGCCACGCCTTTCGGGTGGCCAGTGGCTTGGACTCCATGGTGCTGGGTGAAGCCCAAATTTTGGGCCAAATGAAAGACGCGGTGCGCGCCGCCGACGAGGTGGGCGCCCTGGGCACCACCTTGAACCAGTTGTTCCAGCGCTCGTTTGCGGTGGCCAAAGAAGTGCGCTCCAACACCGAAATTGGCGCCCACTCGATCAGCATGGCTGCGGCCAGTGTGCGTTTGTCGATGCAATTGTTTGAAGACATCGGCAAGATCCGCGTGCTGTTTGTCGGCGCGGGCGAAATGATCGAGCTCTGTGCCACCCACTTTGCCGCCAAAACCCCCAAATCCATCACCATTGCCAACCGGACCATGGAGCGCGGCGAACGCTTGGCCAGCCAATTTGGCGGGGACGTGATGCGCTTGGCCGACTTGCCCGATCGCTTGCATGAGTTTGATGCGGTGATCAGCTCCACCGCCAGCACCCTGCCCTTGATTGGCCTGGGCGCGGTCGAACGGGCCCTGAAAAAACGCCGCCAACGCCCCATGTTCATGGTTGACTTGGCCGTGCCGCGCGACATCGAACCCGAGGTCAAAAGCCTGCGCGACGTCTACTTGTACACCGTGGACGATTTGGCTACCGTGGTGCAAACCGGGCAAGCCAACCGCCAAGCGGCCGTGGCCCAGGCCGAAACCATCATCGATGCCGGCGTGCAAAGTTTTTTGAGTTGGCTGGACCAGCGCGGCCAAGTGCCCCTGATCCAGCAACTCAACGCCCAAGCGCAGGCTTGGCGCCAGGCCGAGCTGCAACGCGCCCGCAAGCAATTGGCCAAGGGCGACAACATCGACGAAGTGCTCGAAGCCATGGCCCGTGGTCTGACGCAAAAAATGCTGCATGGCGCGATGGCCGAGTTGCATGCCAACGACACCGAAGCGCGTGAGCGCGCCCGCGGCGCCATCGAGCAGTTCTTCCTGCGCAGCAGCCGTTAGCGCGGCACCCCACGGTGAAAGCCTTTTTGCGCGCTCAGCTCGAGCGCTACACCCAACGCTTGGCCGAGCTTGATTTTTTACTCTCGCGCGAAGACATCATGAAGAACATGCAAAGCTTCATGGCCTTGTCGCGCGAGCACACCGAGGTCGGCGCCGTGGCCGAACGCTACCAACAACACCAACAGCGCCAGGCCGATGCCCAAGCCGCAGCAGGGCTGCTGACCCACGAAGACGCTGATATGCGCGCCTTGGGCCAAGAAGAGGCCGCGCAAGCCAACCAAGACATGGCCCGCTTGGAGGCCGAGTTGCAGCGCATGCTGCTGCCCAAAGACCCCGAAGACGAGCGCGCTGCTTACCTGGAAATCCGCGCTGGCACGGGCGGCGATGAGTCGGCCCTGTTTGCCGGCGATTTGCTGCGCATGTACACCCGCTGCGCCGAGCGCCGGGGCTGGCGCGTGAGCCTGATGAGCGAGTCCCCCAGCGATTTGGGCGGCTACAAAGAGGTGGTGCTGCGCGTGGAGGGCGACCAAGCCTATGGCTGGCTGCGCCTGGAGTCGGGCGGGCACCGGGTGCAGCGTGTGCCGACCACCGAATCCCAAGGGCGCATCCACACCAGCGCCTGCACCGTGGCCGTGATGCCCGAACCCGACGAGGCCAGCGCGGTGCAAATCAACCCGGCTGATTTGCGCATCGATACCTTTCGCGCCAGCGGTGCTGGCGGCCAGCACATCAACAAAACCGACTCAGCGGTGCGTGTCACCCACTTGCCCACCGGCATCGTGGCTGAATGCCAAGACGACCGATCCCAACACCGCAACAAAGCCAAGGCCTTGCAAGTCTTGGCCGCCCGCATCCAAGAGCGCGAGCGCAGCGAACGCTCGGCCAAAGAAGCGGCGACACGCAAAGGCTTGATTGGCAGTGGCGACCGCAGCGACCGCATCCGCACCTATAACTTCCCACAAGGCCGACTGACCGACCACCGCATCAACCTCACCTTGTACAAACTGAGCCAAGTCATGGAGGGTGACCTCGACGATGTGTTGCAAGCCCTGCACAACGCCCGCGAAGCCGAGCAGTTGCAAGCGCTGGGGCTGGACGGTCCGGCATGACCTTGGCCGAGGCTTTGCGCCAAGCCCAAGCCCTGGGGTTGGCGCGCTTGGATGCCCAGTGGCTGCTGCTGGCCTTGCTGGGGCGGCCAGCGCAAGACCGCGCCTGGCTGCTCGGGCACGACGAGCAAACCCTGCCCGAGCCCGCCGCCGCCCAATGGCCCGGTTTGATCGCGCAACGCAGCCAAGGGGTGCCACTGGCTTACCTGACTGGCCGCAAAGCTTTTTACGGCCTCGATTTGCAAGTCGATGCCCGCGTGCTCGACCCCCGGGCCGACACCGAAACCTTGGTGGACTGGGCGCTAGAACGTGTGCAAGAACTCACATCACCCACCGTGCTGGACATGGGCACGGGCAGCGGTGCGGTGGCCTTGGCGATCGCCCACCAATGCCCCCAAGCCCAGGTCAGCGCCAGCGACATCAGCCCCGACGCGCTGGCGGTGGCCCAAGCCAATGCCCTGCGACTGGGCCTGCCAGTGCAATTTGCCTTGGGAGAGTGGTTGCAACCGTGGGCGGGCCAGCGCTTTGACCTGATCGTGTCCAACCCACCCTATGTGGCCGAGCCCGACCCGCATTGGCCCGGCCTGCGCCACGAACCGCGCCTGGCCTTGGCCGCAGGCCCAGATGGCCTGGACGCCTTGCGCTGGCTGGTGGCGCACGCCGCCGACCACCTGAACCCGGGGGGGTGGCTGCTGCTCGAGCACGGCCACGACCAAGCCGATGCAGTACAAACGCTGCTGCGCTCCCATGGCTGGCAACAGGTGCAAAGCCGCTTGGACGAAGCGGACATCCGCCGCTGCACCGGCGCTTGCACCCCAGGGGTGAAATAATGTTTAAATTGTCGAAACGGAATGGAGACAGCGATGAGTGATGTGATGCAACGCATTGACGAACTGGTCAAGGCCAATGAAGTGGTTCTTTTCATGAAGGGCAGCGCCAGCTTTCCCATGTGTGGGTTTTCAGGCCGGGCCATCCAGGTGCTCAAGGCCTGTGGCGTGGACACCAAAACCGTCAAAACCGTGAACGTACTGGACGATGCCGAAATCCGCCAAGGGATCAAGGAATACAGCAACTGGCCCACCGTCCCCCAGTTGTATGTCAAAGGTGAGTTTGTCGGCGGCTCCGACATCATGATGGAAATGTACGAATCGGGCGAGCTGCAAACCGTGCTCAACCCCTGAGGCGCATGGCCCCAGTCTGAGCGTGATCGCCCTTCAGGCGTTGTGGGCTCAAGGCAAAGCCCACAACCTGCCCCCAGGCGCGAACAGTTTTACAGCGGCAACACCTGCAAGGGTCGCGGCAATCCCCAGGCCGGCACGGCACCGGTCTCGGTGATGACAAACTGGTCTTCGATGATGAAGCCCCCTTCGCCATCCACATAAAAAGGCGTCTCGAAAGCCAGCACCATGCCGGGCTCGATGACATCGTGCGCGGCGTGGGCCAATAAGGGTGCCACCTCACAAAAGGTGTCGTGTCCCAGGCTGTGGCCAAAGTGGCCGCGCTGGTAACCCACAAATCCGGCTCGGTGCATGGCCTCGGTGGCGCGTCGGTGCACTTCGCTCATGGGCTGGCCGGGCTTGAGCACCTCCAACCCAGCCTCAAATGCGTCCTGCAAGCCCCGGGCAATGTCCAGCGTGCGTTGGCGGGGCTGCCCACACACAAAGGTGCGGCCACTGTCAGAGCTGTAGCCGTCCACCAGGCAGCCCACATCAAACTTGATCACGTCCCCATCTTTCACCCGTCCCCCGCCTTGCCAAGGCAAGGCGCCCACGGTGATGTATTCCCACTGCCCGCTCATGCGCCGACCACTTCCTTGCACCGCTTGGGCCACACCCGCTTGCCAAGCAAGGGCTATTTCGGCCCGGTCCACGCCGTGGTGAATGGCCGCGATGGCGTGCACCATGCCCGCCTCAGCCCAGGCCGCAGCGGTTTGCAAGCGCTCGATCTCGCCCGCCGACTTCACCACCTTGATCGCCGCCACGGTGGCACTGGCATCGCGCCAAACCACGCCCGGCAACACATCGCACAGCAAGCGGTAATCGGCCACTGGCCAAAAGTCCAAATCCAGCCCCAAGCGGGCCTGGGCCAAGCCAGCACTTTTCAGCAAGCGGGCCAGTTGGCCAAAGGACGCGCGGGCATCGAACACCGCCGGTCGCGCAAAACCTGCGGGCCGCTGAGCCTGGGCGCGACTGACCAACTCCGCAGCTGATTCGTTGCCATCGGCCCAGGGCCGGATATCGGCGGTTTCGACCCAATCGCAGTGTGTCCACACATGGGTCTCACCCACGGCTTGGCGGGCTGGGGGGGCAAAGAGTTCGGTGGTGACCACTTGGATGGGGGCGCTGGGGTCGGCCGGCAACATGGCCAAACAAGCGCCTGCACGCCTGAAAAAAGCCGCCACACCGGCCGGTGCGCCACTGGCCCAGGTATAGCTCTCCGGCTTGGCCAACACGATGGCGTCCAGCCCCCGTTCGCGCATCAAACGCTGGGCACGGGCGCGGTTGACATGGCTCATGCCTCAGCCGCCTTCACAAGGCCACACTGGGCAGCCATGTGGCGATGCCGGGCAACACCGTCAAGATGGCCACGCCCACCATCAGCAAAATCCAAAACGGCAAAGCGCCCATGGCGGCCTCGGCCAAACTGACCTTGCCTTGGGTGATGCCCACCAACACAAACAGGTTCATCCCCACCGGCGGCGTGAGCATGCCGATCTCGACCATCATGGTGATCACCACACCCAGCCAAATGGCGTCAAAGCCCAGGCCCGTCATCAGCGGGAACACCACTGGCAAGGTCATCACCATCATCGACAAGCCATCGAAGATCATGCCCAGCAACAGGTAAATGAACACAATCACCACCAACAGCACCATGGGTGACATGCCCACGCCGGAGATGGTTTCGAGCATTTTTTGCGGCAACTGCATCAGGCTGATGGACTGGGCCAAGATCACCGCGCCCATGAACACCAACGCAATCACGGCAAAGGTGCTGGCCGAGCTCAAAAAGGTTTTGGCCAATTTGGGCCAAGTCAAGTCGCCCATGGTGAAGCCCAACAACACCGCTGCAGCCACGCCCACGGCGGCCGACTCGGTGGGTGTGGCAATGCCCGCAAACAAGCTGCCCAAGACCGCCAAGATCAGCACCAAAATGGGCCACACGGCCATGGTGGCGCGCAGTGTCTCGCCCCAGGGCATGCGCGGCTCTTGCGGGGCCAAGCTGGGTTGGCGGCGCACCGTGATCTCGATGTAGACCATGAACAAGGCCGCCATCATCAAGCCCGGAAAGACACCGGCCAAAAACAATTTGCCTATTGAGGTATCGGTCAAAGCGCCATAAATCAGCAGCGACAAACTGGGCGGGATCAACAAGCCCAACGTGCCGCCACCGGCCAAGGAGCCCACGACCAAGCGCCGGTCGTAGCCGCGCTGCGACAACTCGGGGTAGGCCACCGAGCCCACCGCCGCCGACACCGACATGGACGAGCCACTGACCGCGCCAAACACCGTGCACACCGCAATATTGGTGTGCAACAAACCGCCCCGCAAGCGGCCAAACAAGGGTGACATGGCTTTGTAAATGCCCGTGGCCAGGCCACTCGCCACCAACACATCGCCGAGCAAAATAAACAAAGGAATGGCGGTGAGGGTGAACTCGGCCAACACATTGAACACGGCTTGCACGCCCAAACGGGTGACACCGCCGCCAAAAATTTCCAAAATGGCAAAGCCCGTCAGCCCCAGTGCCGCGCCCAGCACCGCGCCCGACATCACCGTCAGACCCAACACACCACCTAAAAAGGCCCAGATCATGGGTGCACCTCGTCTTCTGGCGCAGGCTGCACCGGGTAAAAAGTGCGCCACACGCCCACCACCCCCACCAAGCCCATGGCCACAGTGGCCGTCCACATGAAGGGCGCCAGCGGCAAACGCGACTGCTCGGTTTTGAGGCCCAGCATGCTGGTGAACTCGCTGATGCCCCCAGCTTGGTAAACGAACACCGCCACAAAAGCCCACAAAACCAGTTGGCCCAGCACAAACAAAACACGCTGGCCCATCGGGGGCAAAGCCTGCGACACCACGGTCACGCGGATGTTGATTTCCTTCATCACCGTCATGGGCAGCAAGGTGAACACAGCCAAGGTCATGAGCAAACCACACAGTTCTTCGGTGAAGTCCAGCGGGCGGCTCCAAACGTAGCGCATCACCACGGCGGCCAGCACCAGGGCAAACATGCCCGCCAAGGACACTGCGCCGATGGCCGACACGGCGGTGCACAAGCCCTGCAAGCCGCGCTCAACCGCCACCACCCATACAGGGTGGGGCTTTTGGCTCGCAGACGTCATTTGGGCAAGGCGTCAAGCACGCGCTGGCGAAAGACCACGGCATCACCGCCGGTTTCTTTGGCCAACAGGTCCCAGGTCTCCAAAGCAGACTTGCGCAAAGCAGCCTGGTCGGCACTGGGCAAAGCAGGGTAGAAGGTCGAGCCTTGGCTGGTGAGTTTGTCGCGGGCGGCTTTTTCGGCCTCGGTGTCGCCGCTGAAGTTAAAGCTCACGCGCTCCAACTCGGCCACGGCATCGTTGAAACCTTTTTTCAGGTCGGGGGCCAGAGCCGCCCATTTGCCCTTGTGGGCTATCAGCGCATAAGGGGCGGGCGGAAACGGAAAGCCTGTGGGCGTCACGTGCTTGGCCACCTCTTGGAGCGAAATGGTGTTGGCAAAGCGGGCGGCGTACAAAGCGCAATCAACCACACCGGTTTGCAAGGCGGAATACAACTCGTTTTGCGGCACGATCTGAGCGGCTACGCCCAAACGCTTGAAGGTTTCCACCTGTTCGCGGCTGCCCACGCGCAATTTCTTTTTGCGCAAGTCGTCCAAGCTGCGCACCGGCTCGCGGCAAAACAGCGAGGCGTCCACAATGGAAAAGCCCAAAAACCCAGGGACCTCAATGTTCCACTTGCCAATGCCTTCTTTGAGCACCGCCTTGAGTGCGGGCAGTGCCTTGAGGTGCTCGTCGGCACCCGAGACCAAACCGTACACATAAATATTGGCCAGCGCTGGCGCGTCGCGCCCCAAAAACGGCGGCCAGATGAAGCCCAGCTCGGGTGCACCGGTTTGCATGAAACGCAAGGCGTCCGCATCTTTGAGGCCCAATGCCCCACCTTCGGACACCGAAATCTTCATGCGGCCATTGGTGCGCTTTTCCACATCGGCGGCAAAAGCGCGGATTTGCACCGACTCGGGCCGCGAAGCGGGATAGCTGTTGTTGAAACGCCATTCCACGGTTTGGGCTTGCGCCGCCCCACTCAGGGACGACACGGCCAAAACCAATGCGGTCAGGGCCAAAAGAAAACGGTTCAGCATGATGGGTGCTCCATGGTCAATTTGAAAAATCCAGTTAGGCTAGATTCATTCTATCTAGCGCCAGACCCCGCCTCAGCCCGCCCACCGCTTTTGCGCCGCCAGCACCGCGCGCGGGTAAGCGGTTTGCCCCCGGCTGCCGTTGTAGCGGCCCAAGGCCAGGGTCAAGTCGCCGCCCTCCAAGGCCAGGTAGTGGCGCAAGATCACGCAGCCAAAGCGCAAATTGGCTTGCAACTGAAACAACACAGCCGCATCGCCCTCCCCCAGCGTTCGGGCCCAAAACGGCATCACCTGCATCAGGCCCCGCGCACCCGCC
>CAMDJU010000066.1 GCA_945900695.1 Bordetella parapertussis
GCCAAGATCGCACCATAAGGCACTTTGTGGCGCTCGCGCTCGCGACCAATCTCGTCATGGATGATGATTTCACCTGAACGCGAAATCACCACCAACTCACCTTTGCTGTTGGTCACATAGCGCATGGTTGGGTTGAAACCAATCACACCACTGGATTTGGCTTCGACATTGGAGGCCACTGCCGCCCGTGATGCGGCGCCACCGATGTGGAAGGTCCGCATCGTCAACTGGGTACCCGGTTCACCAATGGATTGGGCCGCAATCACACCCACGGCCTCGCCAATGTTGACTTCACCACCCCGACCCAGGTCGCGGCCATAGCATTTGGCACACAGACCAAAGCGGGTTTCACACGTCAGCGCGGTGCGCACCTTGACCTCGTCCACACCAGCCGCCTCGAGCATGTCCAGCGCATCTTCATCCAGCATTGCGCCAGGATGGATCAACACACTTTGGTTCTCGGGGTGCATCACGTCGTCGGTGGTGGTGCGACCCAAAATACGGTCGCGCAAAGACTCAATGACTTCGCCACCCTCGACGATGGCGCGCATCAATTGGCCGTTTGACGTGCCGCAATCGGGCACAGTGACGACCAAGTCTTGGGTCACATCGACCAAGCGACGGGTCAGGTAACCTGAGTTGGCGGTTTTCAACGCCGTGTCAGCCAAACCTTTGCGTGCGCCGTGGGTCGAGATGAAGTACTGAAGCACGTTCAGGCCTTCGCGGAAGTTGGCGGTGATCGGCGTCTCAATGATGGAGCCGTCCGGCTTGGCCATCAAGCCACGCATACCCGCCAACTGGCGAATTTGGGCCGCAGAACCACGCGCACCCGAGTCGGCCATCATGTAAATGGAGTTGAAAGACTCTTGCTCCACCTCATTGCCATGGCGGTCAATGGTTTTTTCTTTGCGCAGTTGGTCCATCATGACCTTGGACACGTGGTCGCCAGCCTTGCCCCAAATATCCACCACTTTGTTGTAGCGCTCACCAACGGTCACCAAACCGGACACATATTGTTGTTCGATTTCTTTGACTTCTTTTTCGGCGCTTTCAATGATGGCGTGCTTTTCATGCGGCACCAACATATCATCAATGGCGATCGAGATGCCGGCACGGGTGGCCAAGCGGAAACCGTTTTGCAGCAACTTGTCGGCAAAGACCACCGTCTCTTTCAAGCCGCACCGGCGGAAAGAGGTGTTGATCAAGCGAGAAATTTCTTTCTTTTTGAGCGCTTTGTTCAGGTTGCTGAAAGCCAAGCCCTTGGGCAAGATTTCCGACAACAGCGCACGACCCGCCGTGGTGTCCACCAAAGCGGTGGCCGATGTGAACTCGCCCGTGACCTTGTCCTTGGTCCACTCGGTCAAGCGCACGCTGATCTTGGCCGTCATCTCCACAATGCCCGCATCCAAAGCCCGCTGCAATTCATAGGTGTCGGCAAAGACCATGCCTTCACCTTTGCCATTGATGCGCTCTCGGGTTGAGTAGTACAAGCCCAGCACCACGTCTTGCGACGGCACGATGGATGGCTCACCTGACGCGGGGAACAACACATTGTTGGAAGCCAGCATCAAGGTGCGGCATTCCATTTGTGCTTCGACCGACAAGGGCACGTGCACGGCCATTTGGTCGCCGTCAAAGTCGGCGTTGAAGGCTGAACACACCAAGGGGTGTAACTGAATGGCTTTGCCTTCGATCAGAATCGGCTCAAAGGCTTGGATGCCCAAACGATGCAAGGTCGGTGCGCGGTTGAGCAACACCGGGTGCTCTTTGATGACCTCTTCCAAGATGTCCCACACCACGGCTGTGCCGGATTCCACTTCTTTCTTGGCCGCTTTGATGGTGGTGGCAATGCCCATGGCTTCTAAGCGAGAGAAGATGAAGGGCTTGAACAATTCCAGCGCCATCAATTTGGGCAGGCCACACTGGTGCAGCTTGAGGGTTGGGCCCACGGTGATGACCGAACGACCCGAATAGTCCACCCGCTTGCCCAGCAAGTTTTGGCGGAAGCGACCGCTCTTGCCTTTGATCATGTCGGCCAAAGACTTGAGGGCGCGCTTGTTGGCACCCGTCATGGCCTTGCCGCGGCGACCGTTGTCGAGCAAGCTGTCAACGGCTTCTTGCAGCATGCGCTTTTCGTTGCGCGCGATGATCTCTGGCGCCTTCAACTCCAGCAAACGGCGCAAACGGCTGTTGCGGTTGATCACCCGGCGATACAGGTCATTGAGGTCGGAGGTCGCAAAACGGCCACCGTCCAGGGGCACCAAGGGGCGCAGATCGGGCGGCAGCACCGGCAACACCGACAACACCATCCACTCCGGCTTGATGCCAGACTTCTTGAAAGCCTCCAGCACTTTGAGGCGCTTGGAGTTCTTCTTCACCTTGACTTCAGAGCCCGTCAGGTCACCACGCAGGCGCTCAATTTCGGAATCGATTTCGATGCCTTCGAGCAGTTCGCGAATACCTTCTGCACCCATCTTGGCGACAAATTCGTCACCAAACTCTTTGAGTTTGGCATCGTAGTCATCTTCGGTCATGATGCCGTACTTCTTGAGTGGTGTCATGCCTGGGTCTGTGACCACATAGGCTTCAAAGTAAAGCACGCGCTCAATGTCGCGCAAGGTCATGTCCAGCACCAAGCCCAATCGGCTGGGCAAGGACTTCAAAAACCAAATGTGGGCGCAAGGTGCGGCCAAATCGATGTGGCCCATGCGTTCGCGGCGCACTTTGGTTTGGGTGACTTCAACACCGCACTTTTCACAAATGACGCCGCGGTGCTTCAAGCGCTTGTACTTGCCGCACAGGCATTCGTAGTCTTTGATGGGCCCGAAAATTTTGGCGCAAAACAAGCCATCACGTTCGGGCTTGAAGGTGCGGTAGTTGATGGTTTCAGGCTTTTTGATTTCGCCGAAAGACCACGAACGGATTTTCTCCGGGGAAGCCAGTCCAATTTTGATGGCATCAAAATGCTCATCGGGCGTGAACTGCTTGAACAGGTCGAGTAATGATTTCATGTTTTCATCCTTAAAAGTGAGAGTCTTGATCTGATTTATCGCTGCGCCTGGGGCCAGGGCCTTGGCGCAGTCAGCTTCAACATCACGAGCGCTCTAACTCAATATCAATGCCCAATGAACGAATTTCTTTCACCAACACGTTGAACGATTCGGGCATGCCCGCTTCGATGGCGTGTTCGCCTTTGACAATGCTTTCGTACACCTTGGTGCGGCCTTGCACGTCGTCGGATTTGACGGTGAGCATTTCCTGCAACGTGTAAGAAGCGCCATAAGCCTCCAGCGCCCACACTTCCATCTCGCCAAAGCGCTGACCGCCAAACTGAGCTTTGCCGCCCAAGGGTTGTTGGGTGACCAAGCTGTATGGTCCTGTGGAGCGGGCGTGCATCTTGTCGTCCACCAAGTGGTGCAACTTGAGAACGTGCATGTAGCCCACCGTGGTCTCACGCTCAAAGGCGTCACCGGTGCAACCGTCATAAAGCTGGGCCTGCGTGCGGTTGGCGTTCAGCCCTTTGATGCGGGCCACGTCTTCTGGGTAAGCCAAGTGCAACATGGCCCGGGTTTCGGTTTCTGATGCGCCATCAAACACAGGGGTCGCGAAGGGGATGCCATGCTGCAAATTGCCAGCCATCTCCAAAATTTCGGCATCACTGAGGTTGTCCAGTGTCTCTTTGTGGCCAGTGTTGTTGTACAGGTGGTCCAAGAACTTGCGCACCTCTGCCATTTTGGAGTGGGCTTGCAGCATGTCACCAATGCGCTGACCGATGCCTTTGGCTGCCCATCCCAAGTGGACTTCGAGCACCTGGCCCACGTTCATGCGCGAAGGCACGCCCAGAGGGTTCAGCACGATGTCACATGGGGTGCCATCGGCCATGTAAGGCATGTCTTCGACGGGCACGATTTTGGAGACCACGCCTTTGTTGCCGTGGCGACCCGCCATCTTGTCACCGGGCTGCAAGCGGCGCTTCACAGCCAAGTAAACCTTCACCATCTTCAGCACACCCGCTGGCAACTCGTCGCCTTGGGTGAGTTTTTTGCGCTTTTCCTCAAAAGCCAAATCGAAGCTGTGACGCGTCTGGGCCAAGGCATTTTTGATGCTCTCGAGCTGCGCAGCCACATCTTCATCGGCCGGGCGAATGTCAAACCAGTGGAATTTTTCCACGCTATCGAGATAAGCCTTGTCGATCTGGCTGCCCTTGGGCAGTTTGTTGGGACCTCCATTGGCGGTTTTGCCCGCCAGCAGTTTGCCAATGCGGTCAAATGCGTCGGCTTCAACGATGCGCAACTGGTCATTCAAGTCCAAGCGGAAACGCTTCAACTCGTCGTCAATGATTTGCTGGGCACGCTTGTCACGAACGATGCCTTCACGGGTGAAGACCTGGACATCGATGACCGTGCCTTGTGAGCCCTGGTCCACGCGCAGCGAGGTGTCTTTCACGTCCGATGCTTTTTCGCCAAAGATGGCTCGCAGCAGTTTTTCTTCTGGCGTCAGGGTGGTTTCGCCTTTGGGTGTGACCTTGCCCACCAACACGTCGCCTGGCTGCACTTCTGCACCCACATAAATGATGCCCGAATCGTCCAAGCGATTGAGCTGTTGCTCGGCCAGGTTGGGGATGTCGCGGGTGATCTCTTCTGCCCCGAGCTTGGTGTCACGCGCCATGACCACCAACTCTTCAATGTGAATGGATGTGAAGCGGTCTTCAGAGACCACCCGTTCAGAGATCAGGATCGAGTCTTCAAAGTTGTAACCATTCCAAGGCATGAAAGCCACCAACATGTTCTGGCCCAGCGCCAACTCACCCAAATCGGTGGAAGCACCGTCGGCAATCACATCGCCTTTGGCCAGATTGTCACCTTGCTTCACGATGGGGCGCTGATGGATGTTGGTGTTTTGATTAGAACGTTGATACTTGATCAGGTTGTAAATGTCCACGCCGACTTCACCGGCTTGTGTCTCGGCGTCATTGACGCGCACCACGATGCGGGTGGCATCCACATAGTCGACCACGCCGCCACGGGTGGCCGTGACCACAGTGCCCGAGTCAATGGCGGCCACGCGCTCAATGCCCGTGCCCACAAAGGCTTTTTCTGGCCGCAAAACTGGCACAGCCTGGCGCTGCATGTTGGCGCCCATCAAAGCGCGGTTGGCATCATCGTGCTCCAAGAAAGGCACCAAGGATGCCGCCACAGACACGATCTGGGCCGGTGACACGTCCATGTACTGAACGCGCGCTGCGCCAACCAAAATGGACTCGCCTTTTTCACGGGCAGACACCAGTTCGTCGGTCAAGCGGCCTTCTTTGTCCAGCGAGGCGTTGGCTTGGGCAATCACATACTTGCCTTCTTCGATGGCTGACAAGTAGTCGATGTCCATCGTGACCTTGCCTTCAACCACTTGGCGATACGGCGTTTCAATGAAGCCGTACTCGTTCAAGCGGGCGTACAAGGCCAGGGAGTTGATCAGGCCAATGTTGGGACCTTCAGGGGTTTCAATCGGGCACACACGGCCATAGTGGGTGACGTGCACATCGCGCACCTCAAAGCCAGCACGTTCGCGGGTCAAACCGCCTGGGCCCAGGGCAGAGACACGGCGCTTGTGCGTGATCTCGGACAAGGGGTTGGTCTGGTCCATGAACTGTGACAACTGCGACGCGCCAAAAAACTCTTTCAGGGCCGCAGAAATGGGCTTGGAATTGATCAAGTCGTGGGGCATCAATGGCTCTTGCTCGGCCTGGCCCAAACGCTCTTTCACCGCCTTTTCAATCCGCGCCAAACCGGTGCGGTATTGGTTTTCAGCCAACTCGCCCACGCAGCGAACACGGCGATTGCCCAGGTGATCAATGTCGTCGACTTCGCCATTGCCATTGCGCAGATCAACCAGGATCTTTACCACGGCCATGATGTCTTCGTTGTTGAGCACCATGGGGCCAGTGCTTTCGGGACGGCCCACTTTGGCGTTGAACTTCATGCGGCCCACACGCGACAAGTCGTAGGTGTCGGGGTTGTAGAACAAACGCTGGAACAAAGCTTGTACCGCGTCTTCGGTGGGCGGCTCGCCAGGGCGCATCATGCGGTAAATGGCGACACGGGCGGCAAACTCATCTGCGGTCTCATCGATGCGCAGGGTTTGAGAAATATAAGCGCCTTGGTCGAGTTCGTTGGTGTAAATGCACTGCAACTCTTGGACATCGCTGGTGCGCATTTTTTTCAACAAGGCCTCGGTCAACTCTTCGTTGGCTTTGGCAATGATTTCACCGGTTTCGGCGTCCACAATGTTGCGGGCCATCACGCGGCCGATCAAAAAGTCTTCTGGCACACTGATGTGGGTGGTACCTGTTTGCTCGAGCTCACGGGTGTGGCGGGCAGTGACCCGCTTGTCCTTGGCCACCACGACCACGCCCGATTTGTCGGTGATGTCAAAACGCGCCACTTCACCGCGCAAACGCTCAGCGACAAACTCCATTTGCGCGCCCGTCTCCATCAAGCGGAAGTTGTCGTTCACAAAGAAGTTGGCCAGGATGGATTCGTTGTTCAAACCAATGGCCTTGAGCAGAATCGTCACCGGCATCTTGCGGCGGCGGTCGACGCGGAAATACAGCATGTCTTTGGGGTCAAACTCAAAGTCCAACCACGACCCGCGGTAAGGGATGATGCGTGCTGAAAACAGCAATTTGCCCGAGCTGTGGGTCTTTCCCTTGTCGTGTTCAAAAAACACGCCAGGCGAGCGGTGCAACTGAGACACGATCACGCGCTCGGTGCCGTTGATGATGAACGATCCCTTGTCGGTCATCAGGGGCACTTCGCCCATGTAGACCTCTTGCTCTTTAACTTCTTTGACCACCTTGGATTGGGGGGTCGATGAATCACGGTCATAAATGATCAGTTGCACGCGGGCGCGCACGGCAGAGCCGAAGGTCAAACCACGGGTTTGGCATTCGCGCACATCAAAAGCGGGCTTGGCCAGGTTGTATTCCAAAAATTTCATCTCCACAAAACCGTTGTGCGAGACGATCGGGAAAGCCGCTTCAAAAGCCGCTTGCAAGCCCTCAGGCGTGCGTTTTTTGGGATTGGTTTCGGCTTGCAAAAAAGCGGTGTACGCGTCTTTTTGCATCTGCAACAGGTAGGGGACTTCGAGCACGCTGTCACGGGTGCCAAAGCTTTTGCGCACGCGTTTGCGTTCTGTGTAGGTGTAGGCCATGAGATCTCCGGGCTTGATCTTTCAGGACTGTTTCAAGGCGAGGCTCAACACCCCCCACCTCAAACTTGGCGGCTGGCCACTACCAGCGTTGGCGGACGGCCACGCATTGCACGTGGCCCGAACCAAGGCGTCTTCCGCAGTCGGGTCAGAAGACACTTGAAAGCGCCCCTAGTGGGAGTGCTTTCAAGTGCGCTCTGAGAGCGCACCGAGGGGCGGCATTTGCCACCCCTGATGAAACCATTACTTGATTTCGGCTTTGGCGCCAGCTTCTTCGAGCTTTTTCTTGGCGGCTTCGGCGTCGGCCTTGGGCACAGCTTCTTTGACGTTTTTGGGTGCACCGTCGACCAGGTCTTTGGCTTCTTTCAAGCCCAAACCGGTGAGTTCACGCACCACCTTGATCACAGACACCTTGTTGGCGCCAGCTTCAAGCAAAACCACGTTGAACTCGGTTTGCTCTTCGACTGCAGCGGCTGCAGCACCGCCGCCACCAGCAGCGGGCGCGGCCATTGCGGCAGCGCTCACACCAAATTTCTCTTCGATGGCTTTCACCAAGTCGTTGAGTTCCATGACCGTCATGCTGTCAAGTGCGGTCAAAAATGCGTCTTTATCGAATGCCATGTTGATTTCCTAACAATTGATCTATCTGTGCCATGCGTGCACGGCTTGTTGAACATTTGAACTGCTGGCCCTTAGGCCGCAGCAGCTTCGCCTTTTTTCGCCGCCAAAGCACCCAACACCACGGCGGTGCGGGACATGGGCGACATGAGCAAGCCACACAACTGGGCCAACAACACCTCTTTGGAGGGGATATTGGCCAATTGCTTGACGCCGTTGACGTCCAAGACTTTTCCGGAAATGGCGCCACCTCGGATCACCAACTTGTCGTTGGTTTTCGCGAAATCTGCCACCACTTTCGCGGCAGCAACGGCGTCCACAGAAAAGCCATAGATCAGGGGGCCGGTCATCTGGTCCGCCACCACTTCGAAACGGCTGCCGGCCACAGCACGGCGGGCCAATGTGTTTTTCAACACACTGAGCGTCACGCCAGAGCTGCGCGCTTGCGAGCGCAATTTCGTCATGTCAGCGACCGTGATGCCGCGGTACTCCGCCATCACCAGCGTCTGTGCTTGAGTGGCGAGGCTGGTCACTTCTGCGATGACCGCTTCTTTCTCACTGCGATTCAGACTCAAGGTCTACTCCTTCTGAATGTGTCTTGGGTCAGGCCAGGCCTGACTTGCAACACGCTGGGTTTCAGCGACCAGACTGTCAGGGAACAACTTGCGAGGTTCTATGTCAGCGGGATCGCCATCTGCGTTGGCTGGTGGATTAAGCGCTGTTTGCACAGCACACCAACGGTCTTGGATGGCCTAGCAAGACATGTCTGCCCTGCCAGCCCACCACTCAAGGCACCGCTTGCGCGGCGCCTTAATTTCTCCTTATGCTGCGCTCAAGGTTTGGGTATCGACGCGCACGCCCACACCCATGGTGGACGACACCGCCAATTTGCGCAGGTAGACACCTTTGCTGGTGGCGGGCTTGGCTTTTTGCAAAGCGTCCACCAATGCAACCAAGTTGCCTTGCAACTTGTCCGAGTCAAACGAGCGGCGACCAATCGTGGCATGCACGATCCCTGCTTTGTCCACACGGAATTGCACTTGACCGGCCTTGGCGTTTTTCACTGCCGTGGCCACATCTGGGGTCACGGTGCCCACCTTGGGGTTGGGCATCAATCCACGGGGGCCCAAAATTTGACCCAGGGTACCGACCACGCGCATGGCGTCAGGGGCGGCGATCACCACATCAAACGGCATATTGCCTGCCTTGACCATGGCAGCCAAGTCGTCCATGCCCACAATGTCTGCACCGGCGGCTTTGGCCTCTTCGGCTTTTGCGCCTTGCGCAAACACCGCCACACGAGCGGTTTTGCCCGTGCCGTTAGGCAGCACCACAGCGCCGCGCACCACTTGATCAGATTTTTTGGCGTCAATGCCCAACTGCACGGCCACGTCAATGGACTCGTCGAACTTGGCTGTGGCGCATTCTTTGACGATTTTCAAGGCGTCACTGAATGGATACAGCTTGTTGCTGTCTACTTTGCCCACAAAGGCTTTTTGTTTTTTGGTCAGATGTGCCATTTAAACGCCCTCCACCGTGACACCCATTGAACGGGCAGAGCCGGCAATGGTGCGAACTGCCGCATCCAAATCGGCAGCGGTCATGTCTTTCATTTTGGTCTTGGCGATTTCTTCCAACTGAGCGCGGGTGATCTTGCCAACTTTGTCCACGTGGGGCCTGGCCGAGCCTTTGTCGAGCTTGATGGCCTTTTTGATCAAGGTGGCCGCTGGGGGCGTCTTGATGATGAAGGTAAAGCTCTTGTCGGCAAACGCCGTGATGACCACAGGCAAAGGCAAGCCGGGCTCGACACCTTGGGTCTGGGCGTTGAACGCCTTGCAGAATTCCATGATGTTGAGGCCGCGCTGACCCAGCGCTGGACCGATCGGGGGGGACGGGTTGGCTTTACCAGCTGGCACTTGCAGCTTGATGAAGCCGACGATTTTTTTCGCCATGCTTTTCTCCTAACGGGTACAAACGCCTGGGACTTTGCAGTCCAACCGGCTCCCCGGGGGTTGCGACTCACTCACAAAAACGCCGCCATGCCGAGTCGAAAGGCAGAGCAGCTAGAAAACTCAGGCCTTTTCGACCTCGCCGAACTCCAACTCCACAGGGGTGGATCGGCCAAAAATGGTGACCGCAACCCGAACCTTGCTTTTGTCGTAGTTGACTTCTTCGACTGTGCCGTTGAAGTCGGTGAAGGGGCCTTCTTTGACCCGCACCAACTCACCCACCATGAACTCTACCTTGTGGCGCGGTTTGTCAGCACCCTCTTGCATTTGGTTCACGATTTTGAGCACATCGGCCTCGGAGATGGGCGCTGGGCGGTTTTTGGCACCACCCACAAAGCCCGTGACTTTGTTGGTGTGCTTGACCAAGTGCCAAGTCTCATCGTCCATGATCATCTCCACCAGCACGTAGCCAGGGAAGAAGCGCCGCTCAGTGGTGCGGCGCTGGCCGTTTTTCATCTCAACCACCTCCTCGGTGGGCACCATGATGCGGCCAAATTTATCTTGCATGCCTGCGCGCGCAATGCGCTCAGCGATGTTGCGCTCGACAGCCTTTTCCATGCCCGAGTAGGCATGCACAACGTACCAGCGGAAGTCGGGATGTGCGGGCGGCGCAAGCACAGCCGGGGCCAGCGATTCTTCGTCCATCATTTTTTCCATCCCAAAATCAAGTCATAAAAGACCCACTCCAAGGTTTTATCGGTCAACCACAGAAAGAGTGCCATGATGAAGACAAAGCCAAACACATAGGCGGTCATTTGCAAAGATTCTTTGCGCGTGGGCCACACCACCTTTTTCACTTCACGCCATGCATCTTGTCCAAATGCGAACAACTGCTTGCCTGGCAATGAGGTGAAGAAAACCACTACCGCCACCACCAGACACCCCAGGAGCGCCGCCCATTGCAGCAAAGCACCTTGCGCGCCCAGCAGATAGTAGGCAGCCACGGCAGCCAGCACCAACACCGCACCCAAAGCCACTTTGAGCTTGTCGGCGGTACCGGTCACGGTTTCAATTTTTGTGCTGGCCATATGCGGCTAAGAATCCCTGGTTTCAACCATTCAAAATATTTCAAGATAGACAAACCCATCTGCGCGGTGGCCTTGTTCACCAACCAATCACCCCGTGATCAGCTGGCAGGGGCAGAGGGAATCGAACCCCCAACCTTCGGTTTTGGAGACCGACGCTCTGCCAATTGAGCTATACCCCTATCTTTCCATCATCCGGCTTGTCAATGGGCGACTGGTCACCCACCGACAGACCCGCTATCAGGCCATGATCTTGGCAACAACGCCGGCACCGACGGTCTTGCCGCCCTCACGGATGGCAAAGCGCAAGCCCTCTTCCATCGCAATCGGGTGGATCAACTTCACCGTGATCGACACGTTGTCACCCGGCATCACCATCTCTTTGCCTTCTGGCAGCTCAATGGCACCCGTCACGTCCGTCGTGCGGAAGTAGAACTGGGGGCGGTAGTTGTTGAAGAAAGGCGTGTGGCGTCCACCCTCGTCTTTGCTCAACACATAAATCTCAGCCGTGAAGTGCGTGTGCGGCTTGATCGAACCGGGCTTGCACAGCACTTGGCCGCGCTGCACGTCTTCGCGCTTGGTGCCGCGCA
>CAMDJU010000067.1 GCA_945900695.1 Bordetella parapertussis
ACAACGCCCATTTGAGTGCCTGGCCCGACATGGATTGGGAGGCCTTTGCCCGCCGCGTGGTGGAGACCCCAGACCACAGCGATGCCCAGGCCCCCTTTGGACTGGGCCTGGACTTTCAAGCCTACAGCACACAAATCGAGCCGCACGACCACATGGCCGAGTTGTTCGACGCGGTGGCGCGGGCCAACACCATCTTGATTGACCTGGCGCGCGATGTCTGGGGCTATGTGTCGCTGGGCTACTTCAAACAACGCTTAAAAGTCGGTGAAATTGGCTCGTCCACCATGCCGCACAAAGTCAACCCGATTGATTTTGAAAACGCCGAAGGCAATTTGGGCCTGGCCAATGCCCTGCTGCGCCACATGAGCGAGAAGCTGCCCATCAGCCGCTGGCAACGCGACCTGAGCGACAGCACGGTGCTGCGCAACATGGGTGTGGCCCTGGGACATGCGGTGCTGGCTTACCAGTCGCTCAGTGTGGGGCTGGACAAGCTCGAACTCAATGCCGAGGCCTTGCAAGCCGATTTGGACAATGCCTGGGAAGTGTTGGCCGAGCCCATCCAAACCGTGATGCGCCGCTATGGTGTGGCTGGCGCTTACGAGCAGCTCAAAGAGGTCACGCGGGGCAAACAGGTGCGGGCCCAAGACCTGCATGCTTTGATTGAGCGGCTCGACATCCCCGCCGACGCCAAAGCCCGCTTGCTGGCCCTGACGCCAGCCACCTATGTGGGCATGGCCGCCAGCCTGGCCCAACGCCAGGCCTGACATGGCGATCAAATCCACGGTCTTCAAAGCACAGCTGCAAATTGCCGACATCGATCACGCGTATTACGCCGATCATGCATTCACCCTCGCGCGCCACCCGAGCGAAACCGATGAGCGCATGATGGTGCGCTTGGTGGCCATGGCCCTGAACGCGCACCAACTGCAAGACGCCTGCCATGGCGACGGCCATTTGCTGTTTGGTGCGGGCTTGTCCGACCCCAACGAGCCCGATGTGTTGCTGCGCGACTTCACCGGCCGCACCCGCTGGTGGATCGAAGTCGGCCAGCCCCAAGACAAGCCTTTGCTCAAGGCCTGTGGCGTGGCCGATGTGGTGTGCGTGTACGCCTTTCACCACGCCGCTGATGTGTGGTGGCGCGGGATCAAAAACGCCTTGATCAAGCCGCGCAATTTACAAGTCTGGCGCATCCCCGCCGATACCGCCCAAGCGCTGGTGGGCCTGGCCGAGCGCAGCATGGCCTTGCAAGCCACGCTGCAAGAAGGCGTGCTGATGCTGGGCAATGCCCGTGGCACGGTGAATGTGGAATGTGAGCGTTGGCTGTGAGCCCTCGCCGGCTGAATTCAGCCGCCTGGCGCGGTCGCCTGGGGCATTGCGGCCACTTTGTTCAGCGGCCTTTTTTCTGCAGCGCGCTCGGCGTAGCGATTAAAGCGCCACGAGTCCGCACTCAAGGTGATGCGCCGCCAGGTGGTGCGTTTGGCACCCGGGCTCATCTCGGTCCAGCGCTGCACTTCATCAAAACTGCGCCCGCAACCTTTGCACCAGGCGTCGCCTTGGCTGGTGGAGCAAATGGCAATGCACGGGGTGTCTGGCGTGGTGTCGTACCAGGTGCGCCAAGCGTCCATGGCCTTGGGCGGGAAACCCTTTTCCGACGCCTCGTCCTCGTGGTGGTACACCATCAAGGCATACACCTCGGCCAAAGCGCGGATTTCTGGCGCCAAAGTGATGCCGTCTGGCGAAGGCTTGCGCTCACGCCAATAATTGATCGCAGCTTCGATGTCGGTGATGTGGATGGCGGCCATGGGGGGGTGGATGATAGAACATCCTCTCAGGGCCCCATCGCCCGCATGACGCGGTCCGCAAGCCAAGGTGCCCGCCCATGAAACTGTTGCTCAAATGGCTGCTCAGCGCCACGGCGCTGATGGCCTTGTCCGAGCTGCATCCTGGCATTGAAGTGGCCCACTTTGCAGTGGCCTTGTCCGCCGCACTGGTGATTGGCTTGCTCAACTTGTTGGTGCGTCCGGTTCTGGTGCTGCTGACCTTGCCGGTGACCTTGATCAGCCTGGGCCTGTTTGTGTTTGTCATCAACGCCTTTTTGTTTTGGATGGCGGCACAAATGCTCAACAACTTTCGCGTCGACAGCTTTGGTGACGCGCTGGTGGGCTCGCTGATTTACTCGGCGCTGGGCATGCTGATCGACTCAGCGCTGAAGCAGTTGTTCCCGCCGAAGTGAGTCGAGCTCGCGCAAATTGGCGTCAATGATCGACGCCTCAATGTGGTCGCCGCGCTCCATTTGCCCATCCCGGGTTTTTTGCTGCACCAAGGCCTGCGCAGCGCGCAAACGGTCTTGGGCACCGGTCAAATCGTGCTGCAACCAATGCACCTGGGCTTGGGCCCGGATGGCACGCAAGGTTTTGCCTTGGCATTGCCAAGCCTGCGATAACAGCGACCAGGCCAGGGTGTCGCGCGGGCGCTCAAGCATCCAGGCCTCCAGTTCTTGCGACGCCGTGGCGCACTGTGGTGCTTGAGCCAGCGCCAAGCGGGCTTGGGCCAAACACAACACCTCCGAGCGGCTTTGGCGCGACAGCTGGCCTTGCAACACGTCGACCGCCGCTTGCGGCTGTCCGGTTTGCAACGCCACCTCGGCGCGCACGCCACGCCACCACGCTGGCGCCGCCGTTGCCAACAAGGGGCCCAAACGCTCGAGTTTTTGCTGCGCTGGTAACGCTTGTTTCAAGCGCAGATCGGACAGCACAGCGGCATACAAAACAGCAGCTTGGCGCTGTGGCGCATAGGTAGACAAGTCGCTGTCTTGCGCCGCTTCGGACAAGCGGCGCATGCCCTCGACGCCGGTTTGCACCAGGGCGCGCGCACGGGCCCCCGTGAGCACATCGTCCCAATCCACCGGCGCGGGCTTGGGCTGGGCCAAGCCAGGCTGGCGCAACTGCATATCGGCAATGCGCTCGGTGGTCAGCGGGTGGCTGCGCAAATAAGGGTAGTTGCCACGGTCATTCAAGCGCGAAGCGATTTGCAGCTTCTCAAACATGCCCACAAAACCTTGGGTGTCAAAGCCCGCGTCGGCCATCACCCCAAAGCCCACCCGATCGGCTTCGCGCTCCATGTCGCGCGAAAAATTCAATTGGGTTTGGATGGCCAAGGCCTGCCCCCCCGAGATCATGGCAGTTCCAGCCGTGGGGCTTTTGCTGGCCGCCAAAATGGCCAGCAACATGGCCCCCATGATCAACGGCGACTGCTGGCTTTGGCGCGACATCAAACGGGCAATGTGGCGCTGGGTCACGTGGGTGAGTTCATGCGCCAGCACCGAAGCCAACTCGTGGCGGTTGGACACCGTGGCCATCAAGCCCAAATGCACCCCCAAATAACCGCCCGGCAGGGCAAAGGCGTTGACACTGGGGTCGCGGATCAGGCTCACCTCCCAGGCAAAACGCTGCTGCAACTCGGCCGATAACTCGCCGCGTTCACGCGCGGCCACCATCAAACGCGACCAAATTTGTTGCACTTGCTCGCCCAACAAAGGGTCGTCCAGGTAGTCGGGGTCTTTGTAAATTTCGCGCATGATGCTGTCGCCAATGCGGCGCTCCGACACCAATGAAATGTCCCCCGCGTCGCCCAAACTGGGCAAACGCGATGGCGCCACGCCTTGGGCTTGTGACAAGGGCAAGGGCATGGCCAGCAAGCCCGCGCACAGCACGGCCGCAGGCGGCACACACCAGCATCGGCGCATCCAGCGGAAGAGGGCAAAGAAGGTGTTCATGACCGTATGATGGCCATGTTACTCCGCGCCTTTGCAGAGGCGCAGCTCAGCAACCCAATTGGCACACACCCGATGTCTGAACTTACCCACTTTGATGCCCATGGCCAAGCCCACATGGTCGATGTGGCGCAAAAGGCCCATACCCACCGCGTGGCCGTGGCCCAAGGCCGCATCCAAATGCTACCCCGCACCCTGGACCTGATTGCCCACGGCAACGCCAAAAAAGGCGATGTGCTGGGCGTGGCCCGCTTGGCCGGCATCATGGCAGCGAAAAAAACCAGCGACCTCATCCCCCTGTGCCATCCCTTGGCCCTCACCCGGGTGACCGTCAGCTTCGAGCTGGAGAACGATCAGCACAGCGTGCTGTGCAAAGCCAGTGCCGAAACCATGGGCCCCACCGGCGTCGAAATGGAAGCCCTCACCGCCGTGCAAGTGGCGCTATTGACGATTTACGACATGTGCAAAGCAGTCGATAGGGGCATGACCATCAACGATGTGAAGTTGATGGAAAAGCACGGGGGCAAGAGCGGGAGTTTTGTGCTGAAACCCTAAACGCTTGCGGACACAGCGCTTTAAAGACCGTAGACAGATTGCAGGCGCGAGCGCCAAGCTGGGGCCTCGCGGTCACCCGCGCGGCAGTGCCATTTTGTTCACCTCGTCCTTGAGGTCATTGATGGCCAGTTTGATCAAGCGGCTCATCTCGTTCAAAGCCTCGCGATGGGTTGGAAACACTTGATGCAAAACATACGAGTCCGGCTCGAGTTTGGAAAATTCATCATGTTCAAGGACGCGATGCAACTGCTCTTGTTCAATCAAATACCAACCACTTTTGATTTCCATGGGCACCTCTTAGTTCGGACACAGGTCAACGGGCTTCGCCAGACTGAATGTATTTTTTAAAGTCTTTGCTCAACTTTTCTTGCGTTTGGGTGTTCAGCACCGCCAAGGGGGGGCGCACGCGCAACCAATCCGCATCTCGATAGTGGGTTGCCATCAGGTATTTGAGTGCCGGCACGGTTGGCATACCTTGGATCATGCGATCAAACGCCTCTAAGCGCTGATCGTCCACCCCAATTTTGTTGCCGGCCACCGAAACCTTTTGGACCCCATCTGATGCAAGCATGCGCGCCATGAGCTCCGGCAGCAAGTTGGCGTAGCTGGACAAACTGGTGCGCAGCCCCAATTTCGCCAGCACAGGGATGTTCATGTCTTGATTGGAAATGACAGGGGTCTTTGGCAGGAAAGAGCGCACCCAGTCCATGGTGTGGCTGGCGTTTTGGCTTTGATCGATCAAGCCTTGGAATGCGCCCACATGTTTGTCCAACAACTCACTGAGCACGCGCGGGTTGAGGTCTGCAGGGCCAGCGTTGGTTTGGGAGGCCAAATACAGCTTGGCGCCCATGGAGCCGACTTTTTGAACGATGTGGCCAAAAAAATTGACCAGCCCTTGATCGGTTGCTTCTGGCCCTGCAGGCGGCGGGGTCAGGATGTAGCCATGCAAACCCAATGCGTGGGCATCGCTAATCAATTTGACGATATCGGTCAAGTTGGCAAAAGCAACGTGCAACAAAATATCTTTGCCCTCAACGCCATGCGCCATCAATTGTTTGACCGCATCCAATCGCTCAGCGGCGTTGAACGAGTCGCCCTCGCCCACATGGCTGAACATGACGACCCCTTGTATGCCTTTGGCACCCAGGGTTTGCACATGGGTGGCAAGTTTGGCGTGGTGAACAAACAGGTCTTCGGTCAAAGGGGTCACCAGTTCGACCCATAAGCCCTGCAGACCGACACCGGCAGTTGCCATGAAAGCTCCTTGATTGGCCACAAAACCCTTGCAACTTTATTGGCGCCCCGATGCCATGGCTAGGGGGAAAGGCTTTAGTGGGCTACATTATGCGGCCCTTGGCTAAAGGCAGTACCCGGGTGTTTACGGGGGGGCCAGCTGGTTGGCCCTGGGCGTGGGCTCACCTGCGCGGGTGAGCCATTTGGTTTCAGTTGCGCCGCGAGCCCCGTGCTGGCTCGTACAACTCCACCCGGGGTTCGGGCCTGGGCGCAGCGGCAGGTTTTTCTTGCACCGGCGCTTCTCTGCGCTCGTCTCTGACCTCACGCCGAGGCGCGGGCCTGACTTCACGGGGGGGTGGGGGAGGGGCAGATGCTTCAATGCGTGGCATGGTGATGCTTTCTAGCGAGTGAAGACCGTAATGTAACGGAACTGCTTGGGCCCTGTGCGACTCGGCGCAAGGGCCCCCACACCGAGCGAGGCCCCCCGCACAGCCGGGGTGCCTGATGAGAAAGTTTTTTCCGTCATATGGCAGAACTATGATGCCAGCGCTATTTGTTTTGCCTCAGGCAAACGCCATTCCCAATGACCTTACAGCGCACAACCCCCACTTTTTTCTCCTTTTTGGTCTGGCCGTCTTTGATGACCCCCTTTGCTTTCCAAAGTAAGCCATGGCTCCAGGGATGTATTGCTTTGTTGTTGGTATTTTGCGCGGCCCTGCCCACGGCTGTCCAAGCAGCAAGGCCCTTGAACACCGACGACGCGAATGTGGTGGACCCCAAAAGCTGCCAGCTCGAGACCTGGGTGCGCCGCACGCGCAGCAGCACCGAGCAATGGGCCATTCCAGGATGTAACTTTTGGGGCGATGTGGAGTGGTCATTGGGCGGGCAGCAGCGCAGTGAAGACACGCCTTGGGCCTCAGGCTTGTTGCTGGGCCAAGCCAAAAAGCGCTGGCTGCGCTTGAGCGACGGGGATTGGGGCTTCTCCACCACCCTGGGTTTCATCAACACCCAACCCACCAGCGACTTCAATGCCCCCCAGCGCGATGTGTACTTCAACGCGCCCATCACGCATGCTTTGGGACAAGACCGCTTTGTGCACCTCAACCTGGGGTGGATTCAGCACAACCGCGACGGCAGTTCACGCGCCACCTGGGGCCTGGGGGGCGAGTGGCCCTTGAGCCCACGTTTGATCGCCATCTCCGAGGTGTATGCCGAAACCACCACGCCCAGCCAATACCAAGTGGGTTTGCGCTTTTGGGTCAAGCCACAACGTGTGCAAATTGACACCACCTATGGCAATGTCGTGGGCAGCGCCAGTGATCAGCAGTGGATTAGCATTGGCTTGCGCTGGTTGACGCCGGCTTTTCTGCCCTGATCACTGCTCGGCAGCAAAGGCCGCCCCCTTTGCAAATTGACAATCATGGCGGCAGTGTTTCGCTTCACCCAACCGTACCCGTCACTGTCGCTGGGTGATAAGCTCCAGACCCTGGTGCACCGCTGGTGGTGACCCAAGTTTTTTGAAGGCGTATCCCCATGTCCATGCCCTGGGAAGGAATTGTTTCTGCGGATGAAATCGCAGCGTACGAAGCCGCGGGGTTTGGCCGCCCACAGGCCCAGGGCAAACGCCCGGCCCTGCTCATCATTGATGTGCAGTACCGCACCGTGGGCACGCAGCGCCAACCGTTTTGGGAGTCGATCAAAGAGTTCAAAACCTCTTGCGGTGAGGTGGGTTGGAACGCCGTGGACCACATCGCCCCGCTGCTGGCGCTGTTTCGCGAAAAAAATCTGCCGGTGCTCTACCCTTATGTGGCACCCAAAGAGAATTTCGATGTGGGCCGTTTGGCCGAAAAGGTGCCCGCTTTGATGGGTGTGGCGGCGCACGGCTACCAATTTGTGCCCGAAGTCGCGCCGCAGCAGCATGATGTGCTGCTGCCCAAAAAACACCCCAGTGCCTTTTTTGGCACCCCCTTGGCCAGCTATTTGATCGACCTGCAAGTGGACAGCTTGGTGGTGACCGGCTGCACCACCAGCGGCTGCGTGCGCGGCAGCGTGGTCGACGCCTTTGCCTACAACTTCAAATGCACGGTGCCCATCGAGTGCGTTTACGATCGCAGCGCCACCAGCCACGCCGTCAACTTGTTTGACATGGCGGCCAAGTATGCCGAGGTCAAGCCCGTGGCCGAGGTCATGCAATACATCCGCTCTTTGCCCAAGGCTTCATCATGAAAAAATTTGACAACAAGTTCGACCGCTACCCTTTTTCGCAACTGCCCAAGCGCCCCACCTACAGCTGGCCCAACGGTGCCAAGCTCGCTGTTTACTTTGCGCTGAATGTGGAGGCCTTTGAATTTGGCCGCAACCCCGGCCCCGACTTCACCTCGCTGCCGGCCGCTCCCTTTCACCGGGGGTTTGCCTACCGCGACTATGGGAATCGTGTCGGTATTTGGCGCATCTTGGAGCTGTTCAACCGCTACCAAATTCCGTTGGCCATTTTGACCAACACCAGCGTGTACGACATTTGCCCTGAGGTGCTGGTGCCGTTTCGCGAACGCGGCGACGAGTTTGTTGGCCATGGCCGCACCAACTCCGAGCGCCAAATCGATATGGACGAGGCCACCGAGCGCGCCATGCTGCAAGAGGTGCGCGATCGCTTCATCCAAGAAGAGGGCAAAGCCCCCAAAGGATGGCTGGGCCCATTCATTTCGCAAAGTGCGAAAACGCCCGAGTTGTTGCTGGAGACGGGCTACACCTACCAAATGGATTGGTTTTTTGACGAACAACCCCAGTGGTTTCGCACCGATCGCGGGCCCATCATGAGCGTGCCTTATCCATCGATGGAGCTCAACGACATCCCGGCTTTCATCAACCGGGGCGCCAGCGACGGCGAGTTCACCACCATGATCACCGACGGCTTTAACCAACAACTCGCCGATGGCGAGCGCAACGGATGGCCCCTGGTGTGTGGCGTGTCACTGCACACCTTTTTGATGGGGCAGCCCCACCGTGCCCATCAGCTCAAACTCATTTTGGAACACATGGCCGCACAACGGTCTCGCGTGTGGTTCACCACCCCGGGTGAAATTGCCGACCATGTGTCTGCCCTGCCCGCGGGCACGGTGGCCATCCCCTGAGGTGCCGCCATGGCCGCCACCTCGCCCAGCAAAACCGCCAAGCGCGACGAACCTGAGTTACAGCTTTTCCAGGACCCCAGCACCGACCGCATGGCGCAAATGCTGTTGGTGATGGCCGGGGAGTTGCATGTGCTGCGCGACCGGCTCAAGTGCATGGAGTTTGTGCTCGCTGAAAGTGGTGTTTTGAATGCCACTCAGCTGGACCAGTTCGTCCCCAGCACCGATCAAGCCCAGGTGCTGCAACGTGAGCGCGATGCCTTTGTGTCGCACTTGTTCGAGGTCATGGATGGTCGGGCCAAATCCACTTCGGGGCGCGGCAATCCGCTGGTGCCCCCCACACCAGGGCATGGCGCATGAGCCACTTTGACCGCTCCACCACCGCCTTCCAAGAGTTCATTGGCACCCTGCGCCAGCAATGGGCCAACCAGCTCTATCCGGCCTTGAATAACGAATTCCAAATGGCGGCCCAAGGGCAGGACATCAACACCCCCGAGGAAGCCGGGGCACTGGTGTCTGAGTTGCCGCTCTACCACTGGTTTTGTTTCATCGAACGCCATTACCAGCGCATGAAGTACTCCGACCCCCGCTGGGGCTTGGCCACTGCGCTGGCGCAGCGCCCGGATGCGGTGCAAGCGCGCTTGCACCCGCCCAGCGACAGCGCCGTTTTGAAGCTGGACCCCGAGATGCCTGTGCCTGATTACTACAGCGCAGTGGACATCCACCAACACCCTGGCAACTTGGTGGGGGCGGACTTTGATGGCCTGATGTACCAGGCCAGCGCGACCTCCATCCACCCCAATACGCGCCGCTTTGAAGCGCACGAGCGTTTTGCCACATGGCTCAAAACCCAGGGCAACTTTCACCATGTGTTGAACATGGGTTGCGGTTTTGGCAAATGTGGCTTTCCCATCGCCCGCACTTTTGCGCAAGCGCAGGTCATTGGCATTGATGTGTCGGCGCCTTGCCTGCGCTTGGCCGCCCGCGCCGCTCAAGAAGAGGGCTTGCCCAATGTCCACTTTGTACAAGCCGACGCCGCCCACACCGCTTATGCCGACGGCAGCTTTGACCTGGTGACCTCCACCCAATTGCTGCACGAACTGCCGGCGGATGAAATACACCAGGTGTTGCGGGAGTCTTACCGCTTGCTCAAACCCGGCGGCTTGGTGGTGCACCTGGACTTTCGCGCCCACGCGCCTTGGTTGCGTTTTTTGCTGGAAGGCCATTCGGTGCGCAACAACGAGGGTTTTTTGCCCGCCTTCAACCGCATGGACATGGTTGCCGCGTTTGCACAAGCAGGCTTTGGGGGGTGCACCATCGAGCCCTTTGCCGAAACAGAGGGCAGCACTGACCCCGACTGGCCTTATTGGCGTTTTCCTTGGACCCTATTTTGGGTCCGCAAACCCGCTTGAGCGTTTGAGGGCCCCAGCAGCGAAGCCCCCGTTGCTTTGGCCAGCTGAGTCGCACAGCGCGTGAACGCGTCAGCGCCTCATTGCCAGGCGCGCAACGCCTGGGTGATCTAGACCCGCATCAACGGCATTCGCCAGGCAGTTGCTTGGCCGGCAGCAAGGTGCCCGCAGGCACAGCCAGGCCATTGGGCAGGGCCACGCCCTCACCCACACAGCGCCACGCCACCACGCCTTGGCTGGGCGGCGCAAACGCGGTGCTGCCATCGGGCAGTGCCGTGGGTGAGGCCCAGGTGCCCAAATAGGGCACCAAATGGAAAAATCCATTGCCCGCCGCTGCGGTGGTTTTGACACTGATCACCCCGGTTTTGGCGTCTACGACCAAGCTGGCCACATTGGCCGTGGCTGCCGGGGCGCTGAAGCCGCTGGCATAGCCCGTGGTACTGGCGTTGGGGTTGCCGCCGTTGAGGTGCTCGACCACCGTGTTTTTGGCCGATGCTGCCAATGACAAGCCCTCACCAACTCGGGCGCGCACCGCGTAATCCAGATAGGCGGGTAAAGCAAATGCCGCCAGGATGCCGATGATGGCGATCACCACCATCAGCTCGATCAATGTGAAGCCCTTTTGGGCTTGAGGTGCTTGCATGATGTCTCCCTGATATCGTTTTGAGAAAAACAATTCTAGGCAGGCATGTCAAAAAGGCAAGCGCCGTGCGGCTCCGCCTTTATTTCGGGTCTTGTGCTGCGGCTGATTTTTTCTGCATGTACTTGCCAATCAAGTACACCGCCAGCCCACCCACCACCGCGGCGGCGTAGTGCAACCATGGCGCGGCTTGCACCGTATCCCGCAACAACACATCGCTGACGATGGTTTCACCACCCACCCAGCCGATCAAACACGCGCCAAACACGATGATGATGGGAAAGCGCTCCATCATCTTGATCATCAAGGTGCTGCCAAAAATCACCATCGGAATGCTGATGGCCAAGCCCAAGATCAACAAAGTCATGGAGCCCTTGGCGGCGGCGGCCACGGCAATCACGTTGTCCAGGCTCATCACCAGGTCGGCGATCAAGATGGTGCGCACGGCGGCCATCAGGGTGCCGTACTCTTTGGCTTCGCCCTCGTCATCCTCTTGTTCGCCGAGCAGTTGCGCGCCAATCCACAGCAGCAGCAAGCCGCCAATGATTTGCAGACCCTTGAGTTCGAGCAACCAAGCGGCGACCACCGTCAACACAATGCGCAAAACCACAGCGGCACCGGAGCCGAACATGATGGCTTGCTTTTGTTGGTGGGGGGGAGA
>CAMDJU010000068.1 GCA_945900695.1 Bordetella parapertussis
GATGTTCGGGCGGTCATGGTGTCGGTGGACACCATGCGACCTTCCGTGTTTCAAGTGCGATTGGTATCACCGCGCCCCTGAAAGTCACCCATCAAGCCAGCCAAGGCCCTTGGGTGACATTCAACGCAGGCGTCTCACTTGTCAGCGAAGCGCCATTCGTTTTTGGTGGTGTCTGCCACCAAAGCGCGCCCAGGGATGTGCATGTCGCCGGTGTCGCGCATCACATAAGACTGAATGCCTTTGAAGGTTTTGATCTTCATGAACTCGTTTTTAATGGCTTCGCGCGCCACTTTGGGATCGGTGTTGCCGTCGATCTTGGCGTTGCGCATCATGTCGGCATAGGCCAACACGGTGTCGTAGCTCAAAGACCAATTGGCCGAGTTGGCCGGCTTGCCCAATGAGGCGTCGGCGCGTTCTTGGAAGCGCTTGATCGCCGACAGGTTCAAGGCGTTGTCACCCGTAGAGCTGGTGGGGGTGGTGAAGCCAATGGTGTGCCAGTTGCGCCCTGCGTCGCCCACGGTGTTGACAAAGGGCCCAGGCCAAATGAGCGAGTTGGCCAACACGGGCACGGTGATGTTTTGGGTTTTGAACTCCTTGGCCAGTTGCAAAGCGTTGGGGCCCAGGGCCGAGACCAGCACCGCGTCAGGGTTCAAACCTTTGATTTGGATGGCCACAGGGGAGAGGTCGGTGGCGCGGGTGGAAAACTCGGCCACGCCCAGCACCTTCCAACCTGATTTTTTGGCCAAGGCTTCAAAAGCCTCTGCGCCGGCTTTGCCCGAGGCTTCGCGCACATCGGCGGTGATCACCACCGTTTTGATGTTGGGGTTGATCTTGGCAAAAGACGCAAAACCTTCGCCGATGTAGATGTCATCTGGCGGCTGCATGCGGATCGTCCAGGGCCGGATCGTGATGCCGGGCTTGCTGGCCGTGGCGGTGATGGCGGGCATGTTGAGTTGGTTGGCCAGGGCACTCACGGTTTCCCATTGGGTACCGGTCATGGGGCCGATGACGCCAAAGTGGCCTTCGCCCAAAAACTTGCGAAACATCACCACAGCTTGACCCGGATCGATGGTGGCGTCCACACTGTCAACTTGCAACATGCTGCCATTGATGCCGCCCTTGGCATTGACGTCTTCGACCGCCAGTTTGACCATCAACTCTTGCGCTTTGCCATAGCCCGCCAAGGGGCCGGTCAAAATGCTGATGTAGCCAATTTTCACCGGGGGCTTGCTTTGCGCGTTGGCCCATTGGGGCAGCACGGCAGCGGCCATCAAGGCCAATAAAAAGGGGGTGCGTTTCATGAAAGGGTCTCCTTTAGTTGATCAAAAATGGCGATGGATGCGTTGCCCATCAGGTGCTGTGGGTCAATTTACCATGGCCCAAGTAACCCGCCAACACAGCGGGATCGTCGGCCATCTCACTGGCCTGACCTGAGGCGGTGAACACGCCTTGCGAGAGCACATGGGCGCGGTGGGCCAAGCGCAATGCGCTGCGCACGTTTTGCTCGACCAGCAAGATGCCCAAGCCCGAGTCGCGCAAATCGGCCAGAATTTGAAACACTTCTTGACGGTACAGGGGTGACAAGCCCATGGAGGGTTCGTCGAGCAGCAGCAATTGGGGGCGGTTCATCAGGGCGCGGGCAATGGCCAGCATTTGTTGCTCACCACCAGAGAGGTTGCCAGCCATTTGATGCCGGCGTTCTTGCAAGCGCGGAAAGCGCTGATACACATCGCCCAAGGCATTTTCAAAACTGGTCTCGCTGGGGCGGATTTCCCAGGCCAAGCGCAGGTTTTCGTCGACCATCATGCGCTGCAAGGTGCCACGCCCTTCGGGCACATGCAGCATCCCCGCATGGGCCAGTGCATGGGTGGGGGTGTTGGCCACCGAATGGTTTAAAAAATGAACCGTGCCACGGGCCAACGGCAGCAACCCGCTGATGGCGCGCATCAAGGTGGTTTTGCCCGCGCCGTTGGCGCCCACAATGGCCACGGTTTCACCCGCATGAACGGTCAAGTCCAGGCCACGCAAGGCCCGAATGGGGCCATACGACACATGCAAATCACGCACGCTCAATATGGGGCTGCTCATTCATCCTCCCCCAAATAGGCTTTTTTGACCTCTGGGTGGGCAAGCACACTGCTGGCCGATCCTTCGGCAATCTTGCGCCCGTAATCCATGGCCACCACACGGTCAGACAGGCTGCGGATCAAGCCCATGTCGTGCTCGATCAGCAGCATGGCCTTGACCTGGCTGCGCGCGGTCTGGATGTCTTGGATGAGGGCCTCGGTCTCGCCCTCGTTCATGCCGGCTGCGGGCTCATCGAGCAACAACAAAGCAGGGTAACCCGCCAAGGCGCGTGCAATTTCCAAGCGCCGTGCTTCACCATACGACAAAGACTGGGCGGAAACGTCGGCTTGGTGGGACAGGTGCATGGTTTGCAGCCAATGCATGGCTTCGTCCACCGCCTTGCGCCGCTGGCCAAAGCCCCAAAAGGCCGACCAGGGGTGGGCGGCATAGGTTTTGTTGGCGACCATCACGTTTTCCAGCACCGTCATGCGTTTGAACAAGCGGATGTTTTGAAAGGTGCGGCCAATCCCCAAGCGGCCAATCTCGTGCAAAGAGCGCCCCACCAGGTTGTGGCCCATGAAGTCCATTTGCCCGCTGTCGGCCCGGTAAAAGCCTGTGATGGTGTTGATCAAGGCAGTTTTGCCCGCGCCGTTGGGGCCGATCAGGCCCAAGATCTCGCCCTCATGAATTTGCAGGTCAATGCCATTCAGGGCATGGATGCCACCAAAGTGTTTGGACAAATTGGCGACCGACAAGACATGTGAGGCTTGCATGTCAAACCCCTGGCGCGTTCAGCGCGCGGCCATGTTTGGACAAGGCGGTGCGGGGTCGGAATGAGAGCAAACCATCGGGCCGGAACAGCAACAGCACCAAGATGGCTGCGCCAAACACCGTGGGGCGCCAATCGGCCAAAAAGCGGATGTACTCGGGCAGCAAGGTCATGATGGCGGCGCCCAAAATGGCACCGTACAAATTGTTCACGCCACCGAGCACCAGGTACAGCACCACATAAATGGACAGCGTGACATCAAAGTTCTCAGGCCGCACAAAACTCATGTAATGGCCATACAGCATGCCGGCGACTGCGGCAATGGCGGCGCCGGCAGAAAAGCCAATCAAGCGGATGGCGGTGACATTGATGCCCAGGGCGGCAGCCACCCGGTCGTCTTCGCGCACCGCGTCAAACACCCGTTGCAAGGGGCTGATGGACAACAACCACAAGACGATGCCAATCAGCACCACGGCCGCGGCTGCCTTGGGCAAATCGCCACCTTTCATCCCGCCAAAACCACCGATGCCACCCAAAAAATCCATGTTTTCCAGCAGCACACGGATGCAAAAGGTCAGGCCCAGGGTGGCCAAGATCAAATAGATGCCGCGCAAGCGCAGCGCTGGGTAGCCCACCAAAGCGGCGATCAAAGCGGAAATCAGCGCCGCCAAACCTGTCGCGGGCAGCATGGGCAGGCCCATCTTGGCGGTGAAGTAGCCCGATGCATAACAGCCCACGGCCATGAAGGCACCTTGGGCAAACGACAAGCTGCCCGTGAGCAAGCTGACATAGACGCTCCAAGCCAGCAAGATATTGATGCAGGTGAAAAACAGGTGGTCGGCGATCACACGCGTTGCTCCTGCCCGTGGTGGCCCGAGGCAAACAAACCCGCAGGTTTGAGCAACAAGGTGGCGATCATGGCAGCCCACACGGTCAGTTCGCCCAAGCGCCCCAGCCCGAAGTGAAACATCAAGGCTTCCAGCACGCCAATGCCCAAGCCGGCCAAGACCGCACCCCGCATGTCACCCATGCCGCCAATGGCCATCACCGCCAAAGCTTTGAGGCCAAAGGTCAGGCCCAAATCGGGAGACACGGTATCGGCACGCAAGGCCAGCATCAACCCGGCGATGGAAGCCAAACCCGAGGAGATGAAAAACACCGCTTGGTTGACCCGCAAGACATGCACGCCCAGCAAAGACGCGTGGGCGGATGACTCCGCCACCGCACGGATTTGACGCCCCATGCGGGTGTGCGCAATCACATGGTGCAAGGCCCACATCAAGGCAAAGGTGATGGCGAGCAGCACCATTTGCAGGTTTAAAAAATTCACGCCCAGCAGGCCAAAGCTCTCCGACAGCCAACCGGTCAAATTGGGCAGGCGCAGGGGCTCTGTGCCCCACACTTTGTGCACCAGATCGGTCAAGATCAGCCCCAGCGCCAACGAACTCAAGGCCGCTGTGGTGCGGGCATCGTTGCCGACAAAGCGGCGAAATGCCATCCACTCGGTCAGCACCCCCAGCAAACCGCCCACCAAAAAGGCCATGGCAAACGCACCAGCCACCGGCATGTGTGGCAAAGCCACCAGGCCCACATAGCCGCCAAACATGAACACCTCGGGGTGGTTGAAGTTGAGCTTGTCGAGCACCCCAATGATCAGCGTGAAACCAATGGCCACCAGGGCGTACATGGCGCCACTGACCAAGCCATTGACAATTTGTCCGGCCAGCATGTGTGTGCGGTCTGTGCGCTAAATCAAGCCAGGGCGACAGCAGGTTCGGTGCGCTTGAGCTTTTGGATGTGGGGCAGCACATCTTTGGCAAACATCTCCATGCTGCGCTTGGTCAGGTCTTGCGGCAAGCTGCCAAAGTGCATCATGGTGAGCAAGTTGTCAAAGTGCATTTTGGACCAATGGTCCTCCAACATTTGACGCACGGTGTCGGCGGTGCCACACACAAACATGCCCATCTCGATGGCTTTGTCAATGGTCAGGTCTTGCGACAGAGAGGCTTTGGCCTTCATCAGGTTTTTCAATGAATCGCGCGATGTATAGCCCGGGGGCAAGAGCATTTCGATGGGCATTTTGAGCAAGCGGTTGCGAAACAGCTCGAAATGCACTTTGGCTTCTTTGCGCGCTTGCTCATCGGTGTCCGAGACATAAACGGGCACGGCCCAGCCCAGTTGGCTGTCGGCGGCTTCATAGCCATAGCCTTGCGCGGTGTCGCGGTAGGCCTGAAGGTATTTCTCGACCACAGCGGCCGGGCTGAAGGTTTGCAAGTAGGTGTAGCGGTGATCGGGCAAGGCGGCCCAGTCAATGGTTTCTTTGCTGCCTTGCGAGGGCACCCAAATGGGCGGGTGTGGGTTTTGGAATGGACGGGGCCAGAGGTTCACGTACTCTAAGTTGTAGTGACGGCCAGTGAAGCTGAACGGCCCTGGGCGGGTCCAGGCTTGAACGATCAAGTCGTGGGCTTCATGGAAGCGGTCGTGTGAGATGGTCGGGTTGATGCCAAAGGTGTGGTACTCGGCACCAATGCCGCGCACAAAACCGCTGATCAAGCGCCCGCCGGTGATGACGTCGATCATGGCGTGCTCTTCGGCCACGGTGATGGGGTGTTGGCGCAAGGGCAGGGCACTGCCCAAAATGGCGATCTTGACCTTTTTGGTGCGCCGCGCCAAGGCCGATGCCATGACAACGGGCGAGGGCATCAGGCCGTAGGCGGTCTGGTGGTGTTCGTTCACCGCCACGCCATCAAAGCCCAGCACTTCGCCGTATTCGAGTTCGTCGAGGTAGCGGTTGTAGAGTTGGTGGCCTTTGACTGGGTCAAAGTATTTGTTGGGCAGGTTGACCCAAACGGTTTCGTGGTCTTTGGTGGCCTCGAAATCCAGATCGGCATATGACATCAGGTGAAACAAAATGACTTGCATGGTTCAATCTCCTAAGCAGCGTTGTGTTGGACGGCGGCGCAAAAAACGCCAGGGTGTTCGATTTGTGGCAAATGACCGCATTGGTCAATGACTTGCAAATGGGCATGGGGCATGTGGAATTTGAGTTTTTCGCCGCAGGCCAAGGGCATGATTTTGTCTTGTGCGCCCCACAAAATTGACACCGGCATTTTGACGCGGTGCAACCACTTGTGCAAGCAGGGGTCGTGCAAGCGCGGTTCCCAGGCCAGCAAGGCGGTGGTGTGGCGGTTTTTCAGGCGAATGTTTTGGTCTTCTTCCGTCAGCGGTATGGCGAGCACTTTCTCGGCCAGGGCTTGGTTGTGAAACAAGTTGCGTGCCATTTGCTCGGGTGACCACAGAAAAATATCGCCCGGCGGGTCATTGGCCACGCGCACGCCGGCGGGTGCGCTGAGGAACATGGATTTGACCCGGTGTGGTGCGCGAATGGCGATCTCCATCGCCAGCCATCCGCCCAAAGAACTGCCGACCAAATGAACCGCGGGCAATTGCAGGTGATCCAGCAAATCGAGGTAAAAGTACGCCATGTCGTGCATGTTTTCCAGCCAAGGCGTTTCATCGGATTGGCCAAAACCAGGGTGCTCGGGGACGATCAAGTCATAACTTTGTGCCAGGGTTTCCATGAAGGGTTGGATCATGGCCGCGCCATCGGCGCCGTGCAAATAAATCATCGGCGTGCCCTGCCCTTGGCGGCGAATGCGCACCCGGCACTCGTTGAGCGTGATGAAGGTTTCTTGAAATGACATGGTGATGGACCTTTGTGCCTAGGCGGTTGGTTGTGGCATGGCTTTGGCCAGCAAGCTGTGTTGGGCAAACTGCACCACTTGTTGGGCCACGGTTTTGAGTTGGGCCAAGACGGCTTCTTCGCGCAACAGGCCATCGGGTCCAAACGGCTTGGTGCTGGAATTGATGGTGGCCGAATAGGGCGTGGGCCAGCCGCGCAAAGCATGCACGATCGAGCGCAGGGTGAACAAGGTGGTGCCCATGGCTTGAATGCCCTCGGCGCAGACCACACAGCCCACGGCACGTCCATCAAAGTAGGGCCGATCGTCGCTGCGCATGTCTTCGGTGTAGTCCAGCGCGTTTTTCAGCAAACCAGGTATGGAGCCGTGGTAGCTGGGAGAGGCGATCACGATGCCGTCGGCTTCGCGCAGCAGCTGAACCAAGCGCTGCGCACTGGCGCTGCGGGTTTTGACCATCGGGTCGTAGGCGTCCATCACCAATTCGGTCGCGCACAACACGGCGGTGCGGGCCCCGAGTCCTTCAGCATGGGCCAGGGTGGCGCGCAGGGCCAGCTCAGAGGTGGATCCAGCGCGGGTGGTGCCGCCAATGCCAACGATGAATGGTGAGGGGAAGGTCAATGTGAATTTATCCTGAAAATCGGGCGACGGGCGTGTGCTTTTGGCCATCTGCACGCGTCAGGGTTTTAAACTTTGCATGCAAACTTTGAATGCGTTGCACGCATGTTACGAACCGCTATTTGCTTTGTCAACGCGAAGGGCCCGCCGTTTGTCTAGGGCTTACCCTTATTTTGAAGGTGATTCAATGCGTTCAACATATGCATGCTTAGTTTGCGCGATGTGTGCAAGCCTGTCGCGACGCCATTTGTGTGCGTTGACCCAAAAATGAAACTCAAAACATTCGAACAGTTTTACGCCACACCCGGCCATTTGTTTCGCCGTGCAGGGCAGTTTGTCACCGCCACTTTTGAAGCCGAGATGGGCCACATTGGCATCACCGCCAGCCAGTTGTCGGCCATATTGGCGGTGCACATGCAACCGGGCATGCAGCAGCGCGAACTGGCCGCTGCCTTGAGTTGGGATGAGGCCACGGTGGGTGGCATGGTCAGCCGTTTGGAGGCCCAGGGTTATCTGGAGCGTCGCAGCACCACGCGCTCACGCCGGGGCCGTGAAATTTACATGACCCCAGCGGGAGAGGATTTGTACCTGCGCATTGAGCCCCATGTGGCGGCCATTCAGCGCCAGTTGCTCAAGCGGCTCAAAGCCGATGAGCGCAAGCAATTGATCACCCTCATCAGCAAAGCCATGGGGGTGGGCGCGACCCAATTTGACGCCCCGCGCACAGGCAAAAAAGCCTGAGCGTGGTTTGCGCGCGTTCAGTGGCGCTGTAAAAAGCCCAGCAGGGCTTGGTTAAAGATGGCTTCTTGCTCAATGTTGGCGATGTGCGCGGCGTCTTTGATCACCAAGAACTCGGAGCCAGGTAAATTTTCGTGGATCAGCTGGGCCATCTCTGGCGGTGTGCCGTGGTCTTGGTCGCCCACGATGACCAAAGCCGGGGCTTTGATTTCTTTGAGCCGGTCCAAATAGTCCACCTCGGCAATCGCCGCACAGCAGCCGGCAAAGCCGTTGACTGGGGTGTTGGCAATGCCTTGACCAATGCGCGCCATCATGGCGGATTCACGTTGGCGATAAGGCTCGGTGAACCAGCGCGACAAGGTGCCTTCGACCAAGGCGGCCATGCCTTTGTCGTGCGCCAGCTTGATGCGGTCGCCCCACATTTGGGCTGCATTGGGTGGGCGACGGCTGGAGGTGTCGGCCAACACCAAGCTGGAAAAAACACCGGGGTGTGCCAGGGCATAGGCTTGGCCGATCATGCCGCCCATGGACAGCCCCACCCAATGGGTGTGCTCAATTTTCAGGTGTTGCAGCAAGCCGTGCACATCGCCCGCCAGCATGTCCATGCTGTAAAGGCCTGCCGGTGCGCTGGATTGGCCGTGGCCTCGGGTGTCAAAGCGCAAGACGGTGAAGTGCGGTGCCAAGAAGGCGGCCTGCGCGTCCCACATGCTGGTGTCACAGGCCAGTGAATGCGACATGGTGACCCAAGGGCCTTGGCCTTCGATGGTGTAGTGAATGTCAATGTCGCCGATGCGTGCTTTCATGGTTTCTCCGAGGGTGGGTGGTCAGTCGATTTGAATTTGAGCGGCTGCAGCGAGTTTTTTGAAGTACAGCACGTCATCGGCAATCAGTTTGTCTGTCTCAACGGGGGCGGTGATAACATGAATCGATGTCGAAAAAAAGAGCGTTTCTCAAATGAAAAAACACAATTTGGTGTTGGTGCCTGGCTTGATGTGTGACCACAGTGTGTGGGACCCCATGCTCGAAGGTTTGCGCCCTGTGGCCTGCTGTCAGATCATAGACCACGGCCAGGCGCGCAGCCTGGTGGTCATGGCCCAGCAATTGTTGGCCTTGGCGCCGCCACGTTTTGCCCTGGCGGGGCATTCCATGGGTGGGCGCGTGGCACTGGAGGTCATGCGCTTAGCGCCTGAGCGGGTCACCCATTTGGCGTTGATGGACACGGGTTACCTGCCCAAGGTGACTGGGGCGGTGGGCGAGGCCGAAGTCGCCAAGCGCATGGATTTGGTGGCCATTGCCCAAAGCCAAGGGGTGCGTGCCATGGCTTTGCAATGGGTGCAAGGCATGGTGGCCCCACAGAGGTTGACCGATGTGGCACTGGTCGAGCGTGTGGTGGCCATGATGGAGCGCAAATCGGCCGACGTGTTTGCCCACCAGATCAACGCCTTGATCGAGCGCCCCGATGGCACCGATGTGTTGCGCCAGTTGCGCATACCCAGCTTGGTGTTGTGTGGCGCACTCGACAGTTGGTCCAACCCAGCACAGCACGAAGAAATTGCCCAATGGATTCCCGCACGCCCAGGCGTGGTGTCGGTGGCCGATGCCGGTCACATGGTGACCATGGAGCGGCCTGAGCCCGTGGTTCAAGCCTTTAAAGACTGGCTGTCCATGCCCTGAGCGTGAAGCAGTTTTTGTAAGCGCATCGCGCTTTGCGGGGTGCCATCGAGGTAAGCCAGCACATACCGGTCTGGGCGCACCAGCACCGCTGAGGCCTGTGCGCTGTCCATCACCTTTTGCAACACGCCTTGCACATCGCGCAAAACAGTTTGATGGGCCTCGGGGGACGACAAAAAATCTTCTTCGGCACGCAGCATGTCAATCACCACCAAACCCGGCAGGTTCAAGGCGGGCAAGGCAGGTCCATTGCACCAGCGCAGCACGGCCCAGGAAGGGCCCATCGCATCGTCCAGCCAACGGCGTTGGCCATCAAAGCCTTCCAGTTGAGGTTGGGGCAACAACTGACCGGCGGGAATGAGCGCACCGGGGCGCGGCGTGGCATCCAAAAAGCCCTGAAAAAAGCGCGGCTTGGGTTTGAATTTCAGGTGCAAGATGTGGTCGCGAAAGCGGGGCACCCAGCACACCAAGCGCAACAAACCTTGCGCCAAAGCAGCCCCCCAAATGCTTTGCGGTTGCATGTAAATGCCAATGCGCAAAGCCATTTGGATCAGCGACCAGGCATGCGGAGCGCGTTCTTGGGCATAGGTGTCGAGCAGGCTTTCGCTGGCTTGGCCATGGACCACGGCCGCCAATTTCCAGGCCAGGTTGCTGGCGTCGCGCACACCGCTGTTCATGCCTTGCCCGGCAAACGGCGGAGTCAGGTGGGCTGCGTCACCCGCGATCAGGGCCCGCCCCATTCGCCACTGCTTGGCAATGCGCGCGTGAAAGGTGTAGACCACTTTGCGCAAGATGGTCAAGTCCACATCGCTGGGTTCGCGCTGCGCAATCATGGCCCTGACTTGGCTGTCGGGCAACACCGATTCGGGCGTTTCTCCGGGCTTGAGCATGAACTCATAGCGCACCGTGCTTTGTGGGCCGGGCAGCCGGATCGCTGGCCGCTGCGGGTCGCAGTAGGTGCGGGTGTGGCGAAAGGGGGAGGTTCTGCCGATCAAATCGGCAATCAGCCAGCGTTGCTCATAGGTGCTGCCTTCCCATTCGATGCCCAATTGCTGACGCACCGTGCTGCGCCCACCATCGCAACCGACCAACCACTGGCAACTCAGGGCTTGCATGGCGCCTTGGTGCTGCACCTGCAAGTCAACACCATGGGCGCTTTGGGTGAATTGCACCAACTCATGTTCAAAGCGCAGTTGCACATGGGGGTAAGCGGCCAAGCCATCGCGCAACAAAGCCACCAATTGTTGCTGGCGAAAGGCATTGCGCTTGGGATGGCCGTATTCGGTGGAGGTGGGCTCGACTTTGGCAAACAGGCGGTTGCGCCACGAGTAGTAATGCACCCCATAGCTTTGCACGATCATCGGCAAAAACCGCTCCAGCATGCCCATGGTTTGCAAGGTGCGCAGGCTTTCGTCGTCGATCGATACGGCCCGCGCTTCGTCCACCGTGCTGCTGGCTTTTTCGATCAGCCAGGTGCGCACACCGGTTTGGGCCAGCAAATGGGCCAACACCAAGCCCGTGGGTCCGGTGCCCACAATGGCCACGTCGCAATCAAAGGCGGTCATGTCAGCATGCCTGTGGTTGGTTGCCGCTTGTCGGTTGGGGGCGTGGCAGATATGCGCCTGCGCGCACCCCGTTCAACGTTCACAGCACCACATGCACGTTTTTGTGTTGGGTGTAGGTGAGCAACTCGTCAAAGCCTTCCTCGCGGCCAATGCCCGACTGCTTATAGCCCCCAAAGGACGCGCCAATGAAATGGCTGCCCACATGGTTGACCCACACAAAACCGGCTTGTACCCGTGCAGCGGTGCGGTGGGC
>CAMDJU010000069.1 GCA_945900695.1 Bordetella parapertussis
CACAAACCCCAGTCGGTCGTAAAAGCCCCGGGCACTTTGCTGGGCGTGCAGCAGCACCTGTGCGTCACCGCGCTGTCGGGCCTGGGCTACCAATGCCAACAACACCTGGCGGCCCAAGCCGGTTTCGCGCAAGCGGCGCAGCACGGCCATGCGCCCGATTTTTGCCACGCCTTGATGGCTGGGCAATAAGCGACCGGTGGCCACTGCAACACCCAGGCCGTTGCGCAGCACCGCATGCACACAATGGGCATCTTCCTCGTCCCACTCCAGCGCGGGATCGATGCCTTGCTCTTGCACAAACACCTCTTTGCGCAGGGGGCCAGCCAGGTGTTCGAGTTGGGCCCAATCGCCACATTGCAATTGCGTGGTGGCTTCGCCGCGTTCATAAGCTTCCAAACAATGGCGCAAGGGGTCGGGCACCGGCAATGAGGTGTGGGTTTGCGGGTTGGCAAACACATAAATCATCTCGCCTTGGGTCAGCAATTGGTCGCCCAAAAACACCCCGCCCTCAAACACCATGGACGAGCGGCCCACCCGCGCACAGCGCAGGCCCACCGCCAGCGCATCGTCGTAGCGCGCCGAGGCATGAAACTCCACCGTGGTTTTTTTCAGAAAAATATCGCCGTTCAGTGCCTGCATGGTGGCTTCATAAGGCAAGGCCAAATGCCGCCAGTAGTCGCAGATGGCCGTGTCCAGGTACATGGCGTAATGGGCGTTGAACACGATTTGCTGCATGTCCACCTCGGACCAACGCACGCGCAGTCGGTGTACAAAGCGAAAGTCTTCTGGTTTCATGGCGTCTCTCCAGTGGCGGGTCCCCAGCGATTGGGGAAAGTCGGCAGTTTATGGTAAGCGCGGTTGGCTATAGTGGTTCCCTCCGTGCTGGATGGCCAGCCAAACCTTTTTACAGAAGCCACCATGTCTCAGATCATTTACCTGACCCAAATCCAAATTGCCTTTGGGGCCTTGCAGCAACTCAAAACTGAATGCGAAAAAGCCCATATCCTCAAGCCCCTGATCGTCACTGACGCGGGGGTCAAGGCCGCGGGTTTGCTCGATGTGGCCTTGGATGTCTTGGGCCACGACACCGTGGTGTTTGACCAAACCCCGTCGAACCCCACCGAGGCGGCAGTGCGCGCGGCAGCCACGATGTACCAACAACACGCTTGTGATGGCTTGGTGGCTTTTGGCGGCGGCTCGGCCATCGACTGTGCCAAAGGCGTGGCCATTGCCGCAACCCACCCCGGGCCTTTGAAGCATTACGCCACCATCGAAGGCGGCTCACCGCGCATCAGCGAACGCGTCGCCCCCTTGATTGCGGTGCCGACCACGGCAGGCACGGGCAGCGAGGTGGCGCGCGGGGCGATTGTGATCGTCGATGATGGCCGCAAACTCGGCTTTCACAGCTGGCACCTGATGCCCAAAGCGGCTTTACTAGACCCCACCCTGACCTTGGGCTTGCCGCCTGGCTTGACGGCGGCCACCGGCATGGATGCCGTGGCCCATTGCATGGAAACCTTCATGGCCGCCCCCTTCAACCCGCCGGCCGACGGCATTGCGCTGGATGGTTTGACGCGGGGCTGGGCCCACATTGAACGCGCCACCCAAAACGGCCAAGACCGCGATGCGCGCCTGAACATGATGAGCGCCTCCATGCAAGGCGCGATGGCCTTCCAAAAAGGCTTGGGCTGCGTGCACAGCTTGAGCCACAGCCTGGGCGGCGTGAACCCGCGCCTGCACCATGGCACCTTGAACGCCATGTTTTTGCCGGCGGTGGTGCGCTTCAATGCGGCTGCCCCATCGGTGCAACAAGAGCGCCGCATGGAGCGCATGGCCTACGCCATGGGTTTGGGCGAAATTTCTGGCGCCGCTACCGCTGCCGAAGCGGTGGCCCAAGCCATCACCGCCATGAATGCCCGCTTGGGCCTGCCCTCGGGCTTGGCCGCCATGGGTGTGGAGCGGGCGTGGTTTGACAAGGTGATCCAAGGTGCCATGGCCGATCACTGCCACAAAACCAATCCCCGCTTGGCCAGCGAGAGCGAATACCGAGAGATGCTCGAAGCCTCGATGTGAGCACGGCCACTCAGGCGGCTGTCAAAACGCACCATCGCGAGGAGCGCTGCGACACAGCGTTTGACTGACCCGGCTTATGCGAGGGCCTGGACCCGGCTCGGGTCGGGCGAGGCGCACCAATGGGCCAACTCATCGGCCAATTGCTCACTGGCCCGTACCGCTTGGGTCCACACCCTGACGCGCCCTGCCAAGTCGCTGGCGTAGGTGGTGAAGTCGCTGCGGTCAGGCAGCTTGCCGTTGGGCAAGGTTTTGACCCATTCGGGATTGGGGGCCAACACAATGGTGTGGTCCAAAAATGGTGTGGCTCTGTGCCGCCACTTCAAGGCTTTGTCCAGCCAACCGGGCACCACGGCCCGTTGAAAGTGCGGGTACAGCACCAGCCCTTTGTAGTTCAGGTGCAAGTGGTAGTCGGTGATGCCACCGTCCCAATACGCGCCGGAGGGTGCATCGGGGATGTCGTGCACGGCTTGCAGCACAAACGGGATGGAGCAACTCGCTTGAACGGCAGGCAAAAAGTTGCGCTCGGTCAAAGCGATGTGTTGGGTGGCGTAGTCGCCCACCGCAAACGGCAACTCGCCTCGGCTAGAGAACACCACCCGCTCCAACCACAGACCCATGGCTTTGCGTTGCACCGCATTGCACAGGAAGGCACCGGCATAGCCCAAGGGCGTGAGCCAAGGGTGCTCGCGGTGCAGGATGTGTTTACCCCGCGAGGTGACCACGTGCAGCCGATAGCGCGGGTGGTTCAGCACCTCGCCCATGCGCGCGCCATAAAAGGATTGCAAACTGTCGCCAAAAGCATCACTCACCTGTTGGGCGCTGGGGCGCTTTTGCCCAGGGGGCACTGCATAGTGCTGATGGATGTAATCGTGCTCCAGTCGCTCAAGGCCGGACACGGGCTGGTCCAAACACGCTGTGGCCATGCGCCAGGCACCAATGGAGGCACCCACCAAATCGATGGGCTGCTGGCTTTGGGGCAGCCACTGGCCAAACAAAAAGCGGTCGATGTAACCCAAGATCAAGCCCTTGGGCCCGCCTGCGGCGCCTGGGATCACACGGATGTGCGAAGGTGCCAAACCATTGGCGCGGATGTGGGCCAGCGCATGGGGGCCGGCATAGATGTGCAGGGCTTTCATGGCACCAGCGTGGTGATTACTTTTTCAAACCCTGCAACTTGGCAAAGGCACTCGCCATTGCAGAGCCCGCAGCCGCTTGGGGTGGTGCGTTGTTGCCACTGCTCAAGTTGCCTCCACCGCGTTGGCGCTGGTCTCGGCTTGCGTGTTCATAGCGGTTGTCATGGCGTGCGGCTTGCGTGCCATCTGGGCGCGCGGGTGCCGCGTCGAGTTTCATGCTCAAGCTGATGCGTTTGCGCGCCACGTCCACCTCCAGCACTTTCACTTTGACGATGTCGCCCGTTTTGACCACCTCGCGCGCGTCCGTGATGAACTTGTGGCTCAGCTGGCTGACATGGATCAGCCCGTCTTGGTGCACGCCCAGGTCGACAAACGCACCGAATGCGGCCACGTTGCTGATCGTGCCCTCCAGCAACATGCCCACTTTGAGGTCTTTGAGGTCTTCCACCCCGTCTTGCAGCTTGGCGACTTTGAAACTCGGGCGCGGGTCGCGGCCAGGTTTTTCCAACTCGATCAAGATGTCTTTGACCGTGATGACACCCACGGTGTCGTTGGCAAACAACTCAGGCTTCAAGGTTTTGAGCATATCGGCGCGCCCCATCAACTCGGCCACAGGTTTGCCCGTGTGGCCCATGATGTGCTCGACCACCGGGTAGGTCTCGGGGTGCACGGCCGTCATGTCCAGGGGGTTGTCGCCGCCTCGGATGCGCAAAAAGCCCGCGCTCTGCTCGAAGGTTTTGGGCCCCAAGCCCGTGACTTTGAGCAACTGTTGGCGGTTGACAAAAGCCCCGTTGGCTTCGCGCCAGCGCACCACCGATTTGGCCGTTGTGGGGCTTAAACCTGATACGCGGGTGAGCAGTGGCACGCTGGCGGTGTTGAGGTCCACGCCCACCGCGTTGACGCAGTCTTCGACCACCGCATCCAAGCTGCGGGCCAGCTCGGAGGGGTTCACATCGTGCTGGTACTGGCCCACACCAATCGATTTGGGATCGATCTTGACCAGCTCGGCCAAGGGGTCTTGCAGCCGCCGCGCAATGCTGGCCGCGCCACGCAGGCTGACATCCACATCGGGCATTTCGGCGCTGGCGTATTCACTGGCGCTGTACACCGATGCGCCCGCTTCGCTGACCACCACTTTGTCGATGGTCTTGGCGGCATCATGCTTGGCCATGAGCTTGATGAGTTCGCCGGCCAATTTATCGGTTTCGCGGCTGGCCGTGCCATTGCCAATGGCGATCAGGTTCACGCCGTGCTTCTCGCACAGCTTGGCCAAGGCGTACAGCGAACCGTCCCAATCTTTGCGCGGCTCGTGGGGGTAGACGGTGGCGGTTTCCACCAGTTTGCCGGTGGTGTCCACCACCGCCACTTTGACGCCGGTACGGATGCCCGGGTCCAAGCCCATCACCACCTTGGGCCCGGCAGGGGCTGCCAGCAACAAGTCGCGCAGGTTGTCGGCAAACACCTTGATGGCCACTTTTTCCGATTGCTCGCGCAAGCGTCCAAAGAGGTCACGCTCAATCGACATGCTGAGCTTGACCCGCCAGGTCCAGGCCACGCATTTGCGCAGCAAGTCATCGGCGGGGCGGCCCGCATGGCTCCAACCCAGGTGCATGGCCAATTTGCCCTCGGCCAGGCTGGGTTGTCCAGGATCGGGCTCGATGGGCTGCACCAGTTTGGCGTCGAGCATTTCCAGACCACGGCCTCGAAACACCGCCAACGCACGGTGCGACGGCACGCGGCTGATGGGCTCATCGTATTCAAAATAATCGCGAAATTTGGCCACGTCGGGGTTTTGCTCGTCCTTGCCCGCCGCCAATTGGCTGCGCAACAAGCCCTCCGTCCAGAGCCATTCGCGCATGGCTTGCACCAACTGGGGGTTTTCGGCCCACCGCTCGCTGAGCAAGTCGCGCACCCCATCGAGCACCGCCGCCACGCTGGAAAAGTCGGTGCCCTCAGGTGTCCCCGCGGGGCGCACATGGGCTTGGGCCTGCTCGCTGGGGTTCAGCCCGGGGTTGGCCCACAGTGCGTCGGCCAAAGGCTCCAGACCGGCCTCGCGGGCCATTTGGCCTTTGGTGCGGCGCTTGAGTTTGTAGGGCAAATACAGGTCTTCCAGCGCTTGCTTGGTGCTGGCCATTTCAATGGCGGCGTCCAATTCGGGGCTGAGCTTGCCTTGTTCGGCAATGGCTTTGCGGATCACCTCGCGGCGTTGCGCCAACTCGCGCAGGTAATCCAAACGCTGGGCCAGTTCACGCAACTGGATATCGTCCAAGCCGCCCGTGGCCTCTTTGCGGTAACGTGCAATGAAAGGCACCGTAGCGCCTTCATCGAGCAATGCCACCGCAGCGCTGATTTGCTCTGGCCGGGCCTGAATGTCGGCGGCCAATTGGTTCAAAATTTGTTTCATCGTCCCTGTCAAGCGCGCAAAGCGGCGAAGTGTGCCACATCGTTGGTGGCGAGCCTTTAGCCCTGCAAGGCTTGCCGCAGTTGGGCACCAATTTCGGGGCGCTCGGCAAACGGATCGGGCGGGTTGTCGCCATTCAAGATGGCATCCATCCGCAAGCGCACATTGCCCAGGGCCTTGGGGTGGCTATATATATAGAAGCGGTCAGCGGCCACCGCATCAAACACCATTTGCGCCACGTCCTCGGCGCTCACCTTGCCACTGCCCACGGCTTTTTCGCTCATGGCTTGACCAATGCGCTGGCTGGCCGTGGGTGCATCAGTGGGCGATTGGGCGGGCCGATTGCGCTGGCTCTGGCTGATGCCGGTGGGCACAAAATACGGGCACAACACGCTGGCCCCAATCTGGCTGCTGACCAACTGCAAGTCTTGGTACAAGGTCTCGGTCAGGGCCACCACCGCATGTTTGCTGACGTTGTAGATGCCCATATTGGGCGGGGTGAGCAAGCCCGCCATGCTGGCGGTATTGACCATGTGCCCGCGCCAGCTTGGGTCGGCTTGTGCCGCTTGCAGCATCATGGGGGTGAACAAGCGCACACCGTGCACCACGCCTTTGAGGTTGACGCCCAGCACCCAATCCCAATCGGCTTCGGTGTTTTCCCACACCAATCCCCCAGCGGCGACACCCGCGTTGTTGAACACCAAGTGTGGCGCTCCCCATTGGGCGAACACATCATCGGCCAGGGCCTGCATTTGACCGCCATGGGCCACATCCACGCGGCGCGCCATCACCGCTGTGCCCATGGCCTGCAACTCAGCGCACACGGTATCGAGCGCGTCTTTTTGCACATCCACCAACACCACGTTCATGCCCAGCTTGGCCGCCAAGCGGGCGCAAGCCAAGCCAAAGCCAGAACCGGCACCGGTGATCACCGCTGTTTTCCCAGCAAATTCGGTGATCATGCATCCGCCCTTTTCATCACAAAGCCAATGCGGGGAAAGTGCACATGCACTGTGCCCGCTCGGGGGTCGGTGCGGCGGATGGTGTAGCGGGTGCGGGTGGCGGCAACCAATTCTCCGGCAGTGGGTTCGGTGCCAAATGATTCTGCTTGGATGACAACGGGGCTGCCCAAGGCAATGCCATGCTCGTCTTGGAAATGTTGACTCGGATCGAGCGCAGCGGGCTTGGCCGAATGGGCCACACGGATGGCGTCGGATGCGGTCATGGCGGTGTGGTCCCCGTGACCGATGGCCAGCATGCGATCCACCCAATGCCGCACATCGGGGGTGGCCTTCAAAATGTCAGCCGCCACGGGCACCATTTGGGTGGTGAACCACAACGGGTGAACCGCCGAAAAATCGGCCAAGCAGGCTTGCTCGCCAAACAAAAAAGGCTGGTCTTCCAGCATGTGTGACAAGCGCCGCAAATAGCTTTTGTACATGGCAGCGGCGTCACTGGCAGGCATGCGCGCGGCCCCTCCCCGCATGGCGGTGCGGTCGGCGACAAAGGCTTTGACCAGATCTGGATCTTGGCTGGCGAAAAAACTTTGCGCCGCATCGGGCTTGAAGTTATGGGCCATGGCCACTGGAAACAACAGGCTGTCGGCCCATTGGGCCACGATGCGCACCACCCCTTTGTGGGCCGTCGGGTACAGGCTAGGCATGGGGGCGAGTTGCTCCAGCACATCGCCAATCAAGGCGGTGTCGCAGTAAATGTCAGAGCCAATTTGCAAAAAGGGGGTGCGCCGGTGGCCGCCGGTCAAGGCCACCACATCGGGCTTGGGCATCATGTTGGGAATGAACACGCTGTGCCAATGCAATTTTTTATACCCCAGGATCAAGCGGATTTTTTCGGCAAACGGCGAAAAGGGGTAGTGGTGCAGGATCAATTCAGGCATGTGGGGTTGCTTTCAATGGGAATCGACGGACGGTGTCCATCCGATGCCCGGCCAGGCATCGGCACGCTGGTGGTTAAATCAACTTGACCAATTGTTTGCCAAAGTTATGGCCCTTGAGCAAGCCCAAAAAAGCTTGGGGTGCGCTGGCCAGCCCCTCTGAGACGGTTTCCCGCGGCCTGAACTGCCCACTGCCGACCAATGCGCCCAACTCCTTGAGCGCCAGGGGCCAATCGGCGGGATGCTCGCTCACGATGAAGCCTTGCACCTTGAGGCGGCTGACCAAAATCAATGAAGGGTTGACCATGGGGATGGGGTTGCCATCGTAGCCAGCGATCATGCCGCACACCGCAATGCGGCCAAAGGCGTTCATGCGCAACATGACCGCGTCCAGCACCTTGCCACCGGCATTTTCAAAATGGCCATCAATGCCATTCGGGCATGCCACCTTCAAGGCCTTGGACAAGGACAAGTAGTCAGGGTGCTGTTTGTAATCGATGCAGGCATCAAAACCGAGTTCTTGGGTGACATAGTTACATTTGTCGGCACCGCCCGCGATGCCCACCACGTGGCAGCCCCGCGCTTTGGCCAAAGCGCCAAAGGCACTGCCCACCGCGCCGCTGGCCGCGCTCACCGTCACGGTTTGACCGGCTTGGGGTTCGATGATGCGCACCAAACCGTGCCAAGCGGTCACGCCAGGCATGCCCACGGCACCTAAGTAGTGGCTGAGGGGCACATGGGTGGTGTCGACTTTGCGCAGCATCCCCGGCTCGTCAGCATCGACCACGCTGTATTCTTGCCAGCCGCCCATGCCGACCACGCGGTCGCCGGGGGCAAATTTGGCGTGGCGGCTGTCCACCACCTCGCCCACGGTGCCGCCAATCATCACGCTGTTGAGCGGTTGAGGCGCGACATAGCTTTTGCTGTCGTTCATGCGACCACGCATATACGGGTCCAGGCTCAGGAAATGGTGCCGCACCAGCACCTGGCCCTCCAACAGGCTGGGGATGGGTGCGCTGACCCATGCAAAGTTGTCTGTGCTGGCTTCGCCGCTGGGGCGTTGTGCCAATTGCCATTGGTGGTTGATGGTCATGTCGGTCTCCTTTGATCAGTCGGTGGCGATGGGCATGTCGGCCTGGCCCGGTGGGTTGCGCGCAACGTAGCGAAATGTGCCGGTGGCATGTGCGCAACGGGCCCGTGATGTGTCAAATATGGTGGCTTCCATAAAGGCCAACCTTTGTGTGCGGTGCAGCAGTCGGCCCTGTGCCCACAAGTCCCCGCGAACGGCTTGCATGAAGCTGGTTTTCATCTCAATGGTCAACACCCCTTTGTCCGGGTCCACACTGCGGGCTGCGCTGGCCATGGCCACGTCCAATACCGTCATCAAGGTGCCGCCGTGGATCACCGCAAAAGAGTTGTCGTGCTCGGCTTTGTAGGGCAAAAAAAGGTCGGATTCGCCATTTTCAAAACGCTGCAACTGCAAGCCCAGCATGGCCACAAATGGGATGTGGATGCCAAAGCCCCCGTCCGAGGGTTGGGTGGATGGCCCCATGGCTTCAGCCGCCCGTGATGATGCTCACACCACCATCGACCGCCATCCACTGGCCGGTGATGTGTTTACCCGCATCAGACGCCAGCAAAACACACAGGCCTTTGAGGTCTTCGTCGTCGCCCAAACGGTTCAACGGAGCGTGCGAAGCCAAGGTGTCACCCATCTTGGCCAAGGTGGCGGCGGTCAATTTGCTGGGGAAAAACCCCGGGCAAATGGCGTTCACACGAATATTGTGCGCGCCCCATTCGGCCGCCAAGGCACGGGTGAAATTGATCACGGCCCCCTTGGACGTGTTGTAGGCCAGCATGTTCATGCCCTTGGGGTTGCCGCCCAAGCCAGCAATCGAGGCGATGTTGATGATGCTGCCTTGGCGTCGACCGATCATGTCGTGCTTGCCCATGTATTGGCTGAGCAAAAAGTAGCCTCGTACGTTGAGGTTCATCACCTTGTCCCAGGCTTCCAAAGGGTGGTCTTCAGCGGGCGCGCCCCAACTGGCGCCGGCGTTGTTGACCAAAATATCCACGTGACCCAGTTGCTTCAAGGCCTCGGCACCCAAGCGGTGAATGTCGGCCTCATTGGCACAATCGGCAGCGACTGCCGTGGCGTGCAAACCGGCGGCTTTGAGCTCGGCCACGGCTTCATCCAGATCAGCCTGCTTGCGCGAAGTCAACATCAAGCGCGCACCCGCCTCGCCCAAGGCATGGGCCAATTGCAAGCCCAAACCCCGTGAACCCCCGGTCACCAATGCGGTTTTGCCATGCAGATCAAAAAGTTGGGTAACGGTGCGGGTCATGCGGGCATCTCTCAGAAAAAAGGTCGGGTGGGAAAAACATCAACAGGCATTGTGCCGTGGGCTTAAAAAGCCGCTTCCGGCGTGTGGGCGCAGGTGTTGTCGTGGCTGTTCACCACGTTCAACCAAGCGCCAATTTTGGGCAATTCGTAGTGAAAGAAAAACTGGCAAGCCTGGCGTCGGCCCAGGTTGGCGTCGCCCTCGCCTTGTGACGCCATGGCCACTTGCAACCACACCCACGCGATGACGGTGTGGCCAAAAGCCTGCATGTAGGGAACGGCATTGGCCAGTGCCAGCGCCGGGTCGCCCCCTGCCCAGGCGGCGTGGGTGGCATCACTGAGCTGTTGCACCGATTGTTTCAAAGCCGTGGCATGGTCACCCCAGGCTGGGCCTGCAGCTTGCGCTTGCGCAACGGTGGCCAACATGTGTTGCGACAGCAGTTTCAAGCCTCGCCCATCTTCTAGCAGCACTTTGCGGCCCAGCAAGTCCATGGCTTGGATGCCGTGGGTGCCTTCGTGGATCATGTTCAGGCGCTGGTCGCGCCAATACTGCTCCACTGGAAAGTCACGGGTGTAGCCGTAGCCGCCGTGGATTTGGATGGCCAAGCTGTTGCCCTCCAAACACCACTCGCTGGGCCAGCTTTTCACAATCGGGGTCAGCACCTCCAGCAACCATTGGGCATCGCTGCGCTGCGCCTGGTCACCGGTGTGCAACTCGTCGACCAAATGCGCACAGTACAGCCCCAGCGCTAAAGCGCCCTCACCGTAGGCTTTTTGTGCCAGCAACATGCGTTTGATGTCGGCGTGTTCAATCAAGCGCACAGGTGGCTGCGAGGGGTCTTTGCCCGCTGGACCCACAGGCCGACCTTGGGTGCGGGTTTTGGCGTAGTCCAGCGAGGCGTAGTAACCCGCCAACCCCAGCATGGTGGCGGCCAAGCCCACGCCAATGCGGGCCTCGTTCATCATATGGAACATGCATTGCAGGCCCTTACCCGCTTCACCCACCAAATACCCCACCGCGCCTGGTGCGCCGCGTACCGGGTATTTGCCCTCGCCAAAATTGAGCAAGGTGTTGACGGTGCCGCGCCATCCCAGTTTGTGGTTCAGGCCGGCCAAGGCCACATCGTTGCGCTCACCCGTCAGTTGCCCTTGGGCATCGACCAAATGTTTGGGCACGATGAACAGCGAGATGCCTTTGGTGCCGGCAATGGGTTTGCCATCTGCGCCAGGGATTTTGGCCAACACCAAATGCACGATGTTTTCGGTCAACTCATGGTCGCCAGTGGAAATCCACATTTTGTTGCCCTTGAGGCGATAGCGCTGTCCCAAGGGGTCGCTCGCAAAGTCGTCACCATCGGGCGCGGCCCGGGTGGCGACATCGGACAAGGACGA
>CAMDJU010000070.1 GCA_945900695.1 Bordetella parapertussis
ATTGCCGAAGCCCAGTACCGAGCCGGTGCGGTCAGCTATCTGGCGGTGGTCACGGCCCAAACCAGTGAGCTCAGTGCCGAGCGCGGTTTGATCGATGTGCAAACCCGCCGCTTGGTGGCCATCAACAACTTGCTCAAAAACCTGGCTGGGCGTTGGCCTGAGCCAGCGACTGCAGGCGTGGCTGGTCAATGACAGGGCACCTGTAAAAACCGGATCACCTGGCGCCATGAATATCTTGCTGATTGAAGACGAGCAAAAAATTGCCGACTTTGTGTTGGCGGGTTTTGAGGCCTTGGGCTGGCTCAGCACACATGCCTTGGATGGCGCTTCAGGTTTGGAGGCCCTGGGCCAAGGCCCGTTTGACGCCATTGTTTTGGATTGGATGCTACCAACCATCGATGGCATGGCTTTTTTGGCGCGACTGCGCGAAGAAGGCCACGACACGCCGGTCATCATGCTGACCGCCAAAGCCGAACTCCAGGACAAGCTCCAAGGCTTTCAGATGGGTGCTGAGGATTACTTGCCCAAGCCCTTTCATGTGGAGGAACTGACCGCCCGCATTCGGGTGTTGGTGCAAAGGCGTTCAGGCCATGCATCAGAGCATTTGCGCCTGAATGGTTTGGAACTCAATCGGGTCTCACGCAAAGCGACTTGGCGGGGTTATTCAGCAGTGCTCAGCCAGCGGGAGTTTTTGCTGTTGGAGTATCTGATGCAGTCGCCAGGGCAAATCTTCACCCGCAAAAAAATATTGCTGCATGTGTGGGGCATTGACTTTGACCCCCAAACCAATGTGGTCGATGTATGCATACAGCGCTTGCGCAAAAAAATGGCGTCTTCCAGCACAGAGCCAGCGCCCGACTTCCCCTTGGAGACCATCCGTGGTGTGGGCTATCGGTGGGCGTCTGCATGAGTCTTTTGCGCAGCGTGGGGTCGCGCACATTTATTTTTTTCGTGGCCTGCTCCCTGGTGTTTTTGTTTGTCATCAATCGCATGTGGGCGATTTATTTCTCGGAACGGGTGCACCAGCCCTTGTGGGATCAAGAAATCACGCAAGCCTTGTGGCTGGAGGTTGCGGACTTGGCCCAACCCGCAGATGCCCTGCAGTTGCAAAGCGGATTGCTCAAGAGAATTGCGTTTGTTCAAGCCGCCGATTTGCGCTTGGACATCCAGAACGCGGACGCCCCGGACCTGGCCCTGCCCGAAGCCTGGGGGATGCACAGCGGCGGCTTTGTGGATCGGGTGGCCCATCCCGAAATCGGCCCGATGGCGCAAGCACGGCATGCACACTGGGTGCACCAAGACCGACATTGGACCTGGGTGAGTTTGCGCCACCGTGGCCAGCGCTATCAAATGCTGGTGGACCACCGCGTGGCCCATCAAAGCTTGGCGCGCATGTGGGCGGTGCGCGACAAAACCATTTTGTACCAATTGCCCACAGTGGTTTTGGCTGCCGTTCTATTGGCTTGGCTGGTCACGCGATTGATGTTGAACCCCATGAGCCGTTTGAGCCAACAACTCAATGAAATTGGGCGTTTTCATCCGCAAGAGCGCATCGATGCCCAAGGCAGCTTGAAAGAATTTGAATCTTTGATCGGTGCGTTCAACGCCTTGCTCGATCGGCTGCAAATCAGTTACCAACAGGCAGGCCGCTTTTCCAGCGATGCCGCGCACGAGCTCAGAACGCCCTTGACCATTGTGCGCGGCCAATTGGCCCAGGCCATCAACCAGGCCGATGACCACTCTGACTTGCAGGTTCGCCTGACGTTGATTTCAGATGAGATTGAGCGCTTGATCTCCATATCCGACAAACTGCTGCAACTGACCTTGGCCGATGCCGGGCGCATGCCATTGGACGCAGAGCCCATCCACTTGAGCGATTGGGTGGCTGAGTTGGTGGCCGATGCGGGCAGCTATGCGCCCCAACTCAAGACCACATGGGAGGGCGACAAGGGGGTGATTTGGCATGCCGATCGAAATTTGGCTTGGCAACTGATCACCAATTTATTCAGCAATGCGGTGAAATACAACCAAGTGGACGGTTGGATTCACTTCAAACTGGGGTCAGCTGAAGGGTGCATCGTGCTGGAAATCAGCAACCCCAGCGATGCCGATTTGCAAGGCTTGGAAGAGAAGTTGTTTGAGCGCTTTTATCGCTTGGAGCCACACCACAACCGCAAGACCGGAGGCTCGGGTTTGGGCTTGAGTTTGTGCAGAGAAATCGCCAAAGCCCATGGGGGTGAATTGACCCTTCAAACGGCACCCGGCCGGGAGGTGGTCATGCGCTTGCAGGTCCCCGATCACCAGGCCCATGCGGACAGCGTGCTCTGATCTGTCCAGCCCTGCGAGCAGGGCCAGCGTTGGAAAGATACCTGCGCAATAAGTTTTATCGGAAATATCCTTGAAAGCATGGACGTGGGCAATTGCATGGGTTGGACATGGACTAGACAATTTATTTTTAAAATTACAAAGATGTCATTTAAGGCCAGGCCAAAACTTTTTGCTTCATGGTTTGAAGACCAGAGCCATTAGGATTTGCTCATTAACTAAAGGAGCTTCCCATGAAAGTATTTGCCAAAAGTACCGTCTGTGTGATGTTGTTGGCTGTCGGTTCTGCCTTTGCGCAGGCCAAGAAGGCCAACGATGATGGTTCGTATGCTGAGGTGTCTTACATTCTTTGGAACATCAAGTCCGATTCCAGCTCTAAGTCGATCAACCCCACCGGTCTGCGCGCTATTTATGGTTTTGGTGGCAATGGCTTGGCCTATGAAGCGCACCTGGGCTTGCCCCTGGCTGCAGGTACCTATACCACCGTGGCCGGTGATGATGCAGACGTTCCTGGCAACATCAAGATCGACTCCAAAATCACTTCTTTGGGATTGTTTGCCAAGCTCTACACCAAGGTATCTGACGACTTGGAGGTGTTTGGCCGATTGGGCATGAGCTCTGTCACTTTGACGGCAGAGGTGGCCGCCACAAGCGCTACAGCCGCCGCCAAGGCGTCCGACAAATCCACACCCTGGGGTTACGGCGTGGGCGTCAAGTACAAGGTTGGCAGTTCCACATCCGTCGTATTCGATTACACCGGCTACAACAAACTTTCGGCCAACACCATGGGCTTGGGTGTCGCTTTTGCATTCTAAAAAAATTTCTTCATCCGCCCTTACTAGGCATTTGCACCAAGTGCTAAATTGGTGACGATCACAGGCGCGCTTGTTGCGGCTTTTTGATCCCGCTGAGCTCGGTCTTGGCCATGGGTTCGATGGGCATATCTGTCATCGTTGCGTGCGGTGACACCATATTGGAAACAGTTGAACCAGCCTTGGTCCAACTTAAGATTTTCAATGAGCGCTATGTTGCATGACCAGAGGTTTGGGTTGACCCATCGGAAAACCGCAGCCTTGGCTGTGGTTTTTTCTTGGTGAATTGAATTGTCTAGTTCAGCGACTCAAGCCTCAATGCGCGAAGCCTGAATCACGCGCCGCCAGCGGACTATTTCAGAGTTGATTTGAAGGCTGAGTTCCGCAGGCTGGCTGGCGATGGCATTGAAGCCCATGTCCACCAAGTTTTCGCGCACACCTGGGCCGTTGACGATGGACACGATTTCACGGTGAAGAAACGACACAATGGCCGCAGGCGTGCCAGTGGGGGCCATCAGGGCCTGCCAGGTGGAGGACTCTTGGTCGCTCAAGCCCGACTCGGTCATGGTTGGGATGAGTGGGGCCGAGGGAAAGCGTTGTGCGCTGGTCACCGCCAAGGCACGCAACAAGCCAGCACGCACCAACTCTTTCACCGGCGGTAATGTGGTGCATCCCAAAGCGATTTCGCCACTGACCACAGATTGAACCGCTGGTCCCGCCCCCTTGAAAGGGATGTGCGTCACGTCCAGGTCGAGGCTGATTTTGAGTTGCTCCACCGACAAGTGCGCAATCGTGCCCGACCCGGCCGACACGTAGCTGAATTTGCCCGGTTGAGCGCGCACGCGCTCGATGAGTTGGCGCATGTTTTGCGCATTCACGGATGGGTGGACAAAAAACACATGGGGCGATTCACCCACCATTGAAATCGGCACAAAATCTTTGATCGGATCGTAGGTGGCTGTCTTGTAAAGGCTGGGGTTGACCACGTAGGTGGAGGAAGCCAGCAGCAAAGTCAAGCCATTGGCGGTGGCCCTGGCGGCCGCGCCCATGCCAATATTGCCACCTGCACCAGCGATGTTTTCCACCACAAACGATTTTCCCGTTCGCTCACCCAGACGCTGTGCCAACCAGCGGCCCATGATGTCGCTGGGGCCACCCGGGGCAAAGGGGACAATGATTTTGACCGGTCTGTCCGGATAAGCCTGTGCCCAGCTATGGGGCACAAGGGTGGTGCCGGCGGCGGCAGCTAGCCAATGGCGGCGCGAAAATTTTTTCTCAAAGGTGGTCATGGTGGTTGCCTCGGTTGCGGGGGTCAAACAAAGCGGTGCTGAGTCGAGCGGCACTCAAGCCGTCATCAAACCAGCGGCCCGCACATCGGTGATGAAACTGTGCGCCGGTGCATGCGTGATGAACAAGGGCAGGGCCGCTGCCTCTGCAGCGGCCTGGGGTGTCACGCCGCAGGCCCAAAACACAGCGACTTTTTCTTTGGGCAAAGCTGGCACGGGACCGCCAAACAAAGGGTGGTCCAAATCGGCGCCGATCTCGGCTGGGTCGCCCATATGAATGGGCGCGCCGTGGTTCAACGGAAAGCGCGCACTGATTTCGCTGGCCAGTTGGGCGTGCTCGGGTGTGAGCCAGCGCATGGTGACGATCAAAGGTCCGCCAAATATCCCTGCCGCTTGTGTCGGCAGTGTGGTCGTGACCACCCAGCGATCGGCATGGGTCGGAATGCCCGCTTGCTCAAAGGCCTGGTCAAAGGTGATGCCCGAGCCGATCAAAAACGTGACCAAGTCATCGCGCCACACATCCACGATATCTGTTCGATCGGCTTGGCGCTGGCCGTGGATGAACACCGCATAGCGTGCGCAATCGGTGCGCAAATCTGCCCCCGGGGCCAAACGCTGCGGCTCGGTGTGACCTGGCTGCGTCACTTCCAGCACCGGGCAAGCTCGTGCATTGCGTTGGCAATACAGCCAAAAATCTTCGGCGTGTGCTTTGGGCAATATGGCCAAATTACATTGCAAAAAACCCATCGCTTGGCCGCGACTGGTGCCGGTGATCGTGGCTTGCCGAATCAGTGAACGCACCCTTTGCCCCTCATTGGGTTGGGGCTCAGCGCTGAGTTGGGGCAGGCTGGTCAGGTTCACGGCAATTCGCATTCATAAAGCTGCGCATGCCCGCTGCGGTCCGAGGTGAAGATCACCCAGCGGCCATCGGGTGAAAAACGCGGATGCGGATGGGTGTGCTGCGGAGCGTGCACCTTTACTGGCCCGTGGTTGTAGGGAAAGGGTCCATTCCAATGCGTGCCAATCGACGAGGCCATCGATTGACACAGCAAGCTGCCTTCGCTGGCGGGACCGCGCGCGGCAAAGGTGTGCAGTCCCTTGTCTGGGAAGTTGGTGTCACACACAAAGCTCTGGCCTGTGGCATCTGGATACGCATGCCAAGCGGGGAAGTGGCTGACCCAACGCCTGGCGCCCGTGTGCACATGGATGGCTTGCATGCCACGCGGCCAGTCGACAAAGGCCAACTCCAGGGTGCCGGGTATCCAGCTTTCGTGGGTGATCCACTGTTGGTCGCTTTCGCGCTGGTACAGGCGTTCATGGCGATGCCCATCGACGCTGCCAATCCACAAGCGATCGGTCATCGGGCCCGCATAAAAAATCAGTGTTGGGTCGTCGGGGCAAAACTGGGGGTGGCCAATGACGTCATTGTCAAACGCCTCGTGGGTGGTTTGTTGTGGCAAGTCGATGAACAACATGGTCGATCGACCCGCGCGCCGCAGCGGGATGGCCCAGGTGCGGTCGTCACACGACAAGGTGGTGGTGCCCATGGCAGCGCCCACCATCCCCTCAACCCGGTTGGTTTGCTGGGGAAAGGCGAACAACAGTTCTTCTTGCAAGCTCGCCATGTCCAGGCGGTGGGCGCCGCGCTCGGTGGTGAACAACAGATGGCGACCATCGCGGGTGGGGTGAAGTGACCACGCGATGAGGTCGGGGTGATCGGTCAACTGCAGCAACTGCCCGCTGTCGCGCAACTCTGCGTAAATCTGCGGCTGGCCTGTGCGGTGGGAAACAAAAAACGTAAAGCGCATGCCTTGGTCATGCGCTGGCACAAAAAAGAACGGGTGGTGGTGAATGCAAGTGGCGGTGGTCACCTGGCGCACCCGCGCGCCGGTGTGCGCATCGGTGTGCCAAAGCGTTTCGCTCGGGTGCAGTTGCCCCTTGCCCATGGTTTATTCGGGCTTGAAGCCTGCGCCGCGCAACAGCTCTGCGTTTTGAGCCACATCGGTGGCGATGAAGCGGGTGAACTGATCTACGCTTTCGATGATGCCTTCGATGCCCAGGGCGGCAAAGGCGCCACTTTTGTTCAGTTCGTTGACCGATTCATTGATGGCTGCATTCAGCAGTTGCACCCGATCGGCCGGGGTGCCCAAGGGCGCCCAAATACCGTACCAACTGGTGTAGACCAAGCCCGGCACGCCACTTTCGGCAGCGGTCGGGATGTCCGGCGCGATGGCGCTGCGTTTGGCCGAGGTGGTCACGATGGGCTTGACCTTGCCGGTTTTGGCCATGGGCAGCAAAGCGATGATGGAGTCCATCAATATTTGCGAATGACCACCGGCAATGTCCACCAGCGCTGGGGCCGTGCCTTTGTAGGGCACGGTGGTGATTTTCAGGTTGGATTTTTGTGCCAGCAGCAGCGTGGCCAAGTGGCTGGGAGCGCCCATGGCGGGCAGGGCAGCGGTCCATTTGTCGGGGTTTTGGCGCACGGAGTTGACCACCTCGCTGAGCTTTTGCTCCGGCAAGTTGGGCGAGATCACCAACAGCAGCGGCGCCTCGCCCACGCGTGCCACCGGAGCGAAATCGGTCACCGGGTCGTAAGGTGCTTTGGCCATGACTTGTTTGGCCAGCACATGGGTGGCGCCCGAGAACAACAGGGTCTGGCCATCGGCAGCGGCGGTTTGCACCACTTTGCCGCCCACGCTGCCATTGGCGCCGGCGCGGTTTTCCACCACCACAGACACGCCCAGTCGGCCTTGCATGTGCTTGGCGATCAGGCGACCTGCTGTGTCCACGCCGCCGCCGGGGGCAAAGGGCACGATCATTTTGATCGGCCCATCGGGGAACTTGCCGGTTTGCGCCCACAACGGGGCCAGGGCGCAGCCCAGCAGCAAGCCTGTCCAAAAGCGCAAGTGTTGTCGCACGGGTTTGATGGTCATGGGGGTCTCCTTGGGGGTGGTACGGGTCAGCGCATGGCGCTGTGCTCTTCAATGGACGCGATGCTGATGCTCAAGGCGTCCAGCAGGGTGTTCATGTCGGGGGTGGTCAATGCATTGTGCGGCTGGGCCACGCATTCCAGCAAGTCGGACAAAGCCTGGCGGCCCGCATCGGCTTGCGCCAAGGCCGGTTGCAGCAACTGGGCCAAGCCTGGCCGGTGCACAAAGCGTTGCAGCAGGTGGTCCAAAATCATGGCGTCCAAGCCGCCAATCTCAATGGCCGCATCGATGCCACAGGCGCAGCCGTTCATCAAAGAAATGCGGCCCATGCCACAGCGCTGCCAGCGCGCAAACAAGGCGGTGGCGCGCAGGCACTCGCTGGTGCGGTCCAGCGCGGGTACACCCCGATGGGGTTGGCGTGCAGATGAGCGTGCCGCGCTTGGGGTGCGGCGCTGTTGTGCGCGTTGGGCGGCACCCAATTGGGCCAGGGCTTGTTTCATGCGGGCCCACCGACCAAATCGTGTTGGGCGATTTCTTGCGCAGTGGGTTGCACGCCATACACCTCATCGGCCTCATGCCAGCTGATGTAGCCCATTTGCAAGTCGCGCAACACGGCGCTGCGCTCGCGCTTTGCGGGTGGGCCAAAACCACCGCCGCCGCCAGAGTGCAGCACATAGGATTCACCGGCTTCCAAGCGCATGTTCACTTTGCCCCCCGGGAACAAGGTCAGGCTGCCGTCTTTTTTGCGCATGCCCACTTGGTTGCCCAAGGCGCTGTGCCCGCCCAGCAAGCCCCAGGGCGGGTGGTTTACCCGGTCGATGCGGGTTTGGTAGTTCACGCGGGTCAAGGCCACCACCTCGGCCTGGGCACCCAACCCGCCACGGAACTGGCCGGCCCCGGCCGAGCCTTCGCGCAATTGGTAGTACTTGACCAACAAGGGAAACTTGTTCTCGACTTGTTCGCTGGGGCCGTTGTGGGTGTCGCCGTCGTTCATGCACACCGTCACATTGACGCCGTCTTCGTTGTGCTTGGCACCCCAGCCACCACCAATCAGGCCACCCAGGTAAATCCACAACTTGCCGTCGCGCGGGTGGATGCCGTTGACGTTGGCGATGACCAAGTCGGCATGGTGGCCGGCAATGGTTTTTTCAGGGATGGCCTGGGCCACGGCCTTGAAGATGGTGTCCACCACGGTCATCGGGTAGGTCATCCACACCCGCATCGCCGATGGGTGCAAGGCGCTGACCACGGTGCCCGGGGGCAAGATCACTTTGAGCGGGCGAAAGTTGCCGTCGTTGATCGGGTGGTCGCTGGGCATGGTCAGGCACTTGAAGGCCACTTGGGCACAAGCCACCCCCGCACCTGAGTTGAAAAATCCCTTGACCTGCGGGCTCATGCCACTGAGGTCGACGGTCATCTCATCACCCCGCACTGTGACCTTGACCCGGATGGGCACGGGCTGGTCAATGTCCACAGCGTCGTCGTCCATGAAGGACTCGGCTTCATACACCCCATCGGGCATGGCGCGCACCTGGGCGCGGGCTTCGGCCTCGGTGTGGTCCATGATGGCGTCGATGGCCAATTGCCAAGCCGATTCGCCGTGGCGCGAGAGCATTTCTTCCAAATGCTTGGCGCCCACGCGGCAAGCCGACAACTGTGCTTCCAAGTCACCTGCTGCGCGGTCACGACGGCGCACGTTCATCAAAATCAGGTCGCGCATTTCCTCGTTGAGCACGCCTTGGCGGTGGTACTTCACCAAAGGAATTTGCAAGCCTTCGGCATAAATGTCGGTGGTCACGCCGTTGAGGATGCCGCCAATGTCTTGCCAGTGCGCCATGCAGGTGGAAAACGCAACGATCTCGCCCTGGTGAAAAATCGGGATGGAAAACGTCAAGTGGTTCAGGTGGGCACCAGTGATGTAGGCGTCGTTGGTCAACAAAATGTCGCCGGGGTGGATGTTGTCCAGCCCCCAATGGTCGATCTTGGCCTTGACCACGTCGCTCATGCCGCGGATGAACATGGGCAACCCCAAGCCAATCGACAGGGTTTGGCCCTGCCGGTCGAACAAACCCACGGTGAAGTCCAAGGCTTCGTAAATGATCATGTTGTAGGACGTGCGCATCAGCACCGACTTCATCTCTTCGGTGGCCGCAACCAAGCTGTTGCGCACCAACTCCACCGCCACGGGGTCGGCTTTTTTCATGGCTGTGGTGCGCTTGGCTGCGCTCGCAGCGACAGTTGCTTTTTTGGTTTTAGGACGTGTGGTTTTCATGGTTCAAATGCGCTCTCAGGGCTGACGTTCGGTTTGGGCCACATCGATGTGCAAATTGCCGTGGGCATCGACCTGCAGGCGGTCGCCGGGTTGCAGCACGGTGGTGGTGGCGTGCTCTTCGATCAAGGCGGGGCCTTCTAGCCGGTTGTTGGCGCGCAGTTCATCGCGGTGGTAGACCTGGGTGGTCAGCCAGCCTTCACCTTCAAAATAAACCTTGCGCTGACCGCGCAAAGCGCTGGCCACGGGTTTGCGCGTGCCGCTGCGAATGGTTTCCAGCACGGGCTTTTTCAGCACCCCAATCACGGTGCTGCGCAGGCTCACAATTTCGGCGGGCTCGTTGGGCGAACCCCGGCCATAGCGTTCGCGGTGGGCTTCGTCAAACACTGCTTTGAGCGCGTCCAGGTTTTTGCGCTTGAAGGCGGCGGCGGGAATCTCCACCGTCACGGCATGTTCTTGGCCGATGTAGCGCATGTCCAAATGGCGTTGCACCATGATTTTGCGCGTGCCCACCTCGGCCGCATCCAGGGTGCGCAAGCCCTCGGCCTCGAGTTCACCAAACCAGGCATCGAGTTGGGGCAAAGACAGTTCAGCCAAGGTGATGAAGTGCGAGCGCACCAAGTCGCGCCGAAAGTCGGCCAGCAACATGCCAAAGGCCGAAAAATGCCCGGGCGCGCGTGGGATGACCACATGTGGGATACGCAACTCGCGCGCCACCATGGACGCATGCAAGGGGCCAGCCCCGCCATAGGCAAACAAATGGGGAAACGCGCCGGTGTCCAAGCCCCGGTCGGTGGTCACGCCTTTGACCGCATGCGACATGGCCGCCGCAGCGATGCGCAAAATGCCCGACGCCGCTTGGGTGGTGGTCATGCCCAGGGGCTTGGCGATGTGGCTTTGCATGGCGCCCTCGGCGGCTACCAGGTCGAGTTGCATCTCGCCGCCCAAAAAGTGCGCTGGGTCAATGCGTCCCAGCAGCACATTGGCGTCGGTCACGGTGGGGGCCGAGCCACCCAAGCCATAACAGGCTGGGCCAGGAAAGGCCCCTGCACTTTGTGGTCCTACGCGCAATGCGCCAGTGCTGCTCAGGCTGGCCAAGCTGCCCCCGCCGGTGCCCACCTCGTGGATGTCGATCATGGGGGTGAGCAAGGGCAGGCCGGTCATGTAGCCGCCAATCATCACGCTGTTGGCCACCAGTGCCTGGTGGTGGCGCACCACACCGGCCTTGGCGGTGGTGCCGCCCATGTCAAAAGCGATGGCGTTTTCAATGCCCAGCGCTTGGCACAGGGCTTGGGTGCCGATCACCCCGGCGGCAGGACCCGACTCCATCATGCGCACGCAGTCTTGCCGCGCCTCAGACAAAGCGTACAAACCGCCGGTGGACTGAACCACCAAAAATTGGCCGGGGAAATCCACCTCTTTGAGGGTCTGTTCGATCTCACCCAAGTAGCGGTCCACGCGCGGGCCAATGTAGGCATTGGCCACCACGGTCGAGGTGCGCTCGTATTCACGGTATTCCTGCGACAAATCGGACGAGATGGACACAAACGCACCCGGCATGTGCTGGCGCAGCAAGTCACGCAC
>CAMDJU010000071.1 GCA_945900695.1 Bordetella parapertussis
ATCAACAAACGCATGGCGTCGGCGTTTCACGAAACCCACCTCAACTCGGTGTTCAATTTCCACGGCATCGACACCGTCATTGTCACGGGCGGCTCCACCTCGGGCTGTGTGCGCGCCACGGTGGTTGATAGTTTGTCGCGCAGCTTTCGCACCATCGTGCCCGAGGAGTGCGTGGCCGATAAACACGAGAGCCCGCACTTTGCCAATTTGTACGACATGGCCGTGAAGTATGCCGATGTGATGTCGGCCAAAGAGGTGTTGGCCTATCTCGAAGGCTTGCCATCATGAAACGCGATCCGGGCTACTACGACTTTTTGCCCTACCAAGACCGCCCCCCCATCCGCTGGCCCAATGGGGCGCAGTTGGCTTTTTGGGTGGCGCCCAATATTGAGTTTTACGAACTCGACCCCCCACCCAACCCCAAGCGCACGCCTTGGCCGCGGCCAGTGCCCGATGTGCAGGCGTACTCGTACCGTGACTACGGCAACCGGGTGGGCGTGTGGCGCATGATGGAAGCGATGGACCGATGCGGGGTGCGTGGCAGCGTGTCGCTCAATGTCGCTTTGTGTGAGCACCACCCCGAGATCATTGCCGCTTGCGTCGAGCGCGGTTGGGAGTTTTACTCCCACGGCACCTACAACACCCGCTATGTGTTTGACATGACGCCCGACCAAGAGCGCGAACTCATTCGCGATTCGATCGACACCATCAAAAAGCACACGGGTCAAAAACTCGATGGATGGCTGTCTCCAGCGCTGTCTTACACCGACCAGACCTTGAACTTGGTGGCCGAAGCCGGATTGACCTATGTGTGTGACCTCTTCCATGACGACCAACCCGGCCCAGTCAAGGTGCCCCATGGCCGTTTGGTCAGCATGCCGTATTCCTTGGAGATGAATGACGCCATCGCATTCAGCGTCAACTGGGTCACGCCGCACCGTTATGGCGAAATGATCAAACGCCAGTTTGACCGCCTCTATGCCGAAGGCGAGCAGTCGGGCACGGTCATGTGCATTCCCTTGCACCCGTATTTGATTGGCCAGCCCTATCGCATGAAAGCTTTTGAAGAGGCCCTGGCCTACATCACCGGACACGACAAGGTTTGGTTGGCCACAGGGCGCGAGATCGCTCAACACTTTTTAGACCACGATTACAGTGCCTTTGAGCAAGCCTCGGTGGCGGTGGGAGAAGCCCCATGATCGCCCCCGACTATCTGCGCTACCCCAAACGCCGCTATGGCATGGACCACGACCGCTATGACTGGTCGATGCTGCCCGATCGACCTGCCGTGCAGTGGCCCGGCGGTGCCCGTGTCGCCTTGTGGGTCACGGCCTCATTGCAGTGGTTTCCGCTGAACCAAAAGGGCGTGCCCTTCAAGCCAGTCGGCTCGTTACAAACCGCTTACCCCGACTTGCGCCATTACACCTTGCGCGATTACGGCAACCGGGTGGGCATTTACCGCATCATGAAGGAGCTGCGCGCGCGCAACATCCCGGCCAGTGTGCCCATCAATGCGGCGGTGGCGGCGCGCTATCCTTCCTTGGCCCAAGCCTGTGTCGATCTCGGTTGGGAACTGATGGGCCACGGGCTGGACATGGACCATGTGCACCACACCGGCATGAGCGACGAAGCCCAAGTGATTGAGCGCAGTTTGGACATCGTGCGCCGCTTTGCGCCGGTGCGCGGTTGGCTCTCGCCAGCGCGCAGCGAATCACACGATACGCTGGACTTGCTGGCCCAATCCGGCATCGACTATGTGTGCGATTGGGTCAATGATGACATGCCTTACGCCATGCGCGCCGGTGGGCGCGAGATGGTGGCCATGCCCTTGTGTGCCGACATCGAAGATGCGGGCTTGCTCATCGCTTGGCACCAAGACGAAGACGACCTGCGCCAACAGTGGATCGACCAGTTCGACTACCTCTACGCAGAAAGCGAGCGGCATGGCCCGCGCATCATGGCCTTGCCCTTGCATGCCTGGGCCATTGGCCAGCCTTATCGGATCGGGGTGTTGGCCGATGTGCTTGACCACATCTTGTCCAAGCCCGGCGTGTGGGCGGCCACCGGCGGGCAGATCATGGACGCTTGGAAAGCCAGCCACGTCAAAGCCTGATGGATCTGGCGGGGTGCAGTTGAACTGCACCGGCCATCTCCTTTGGGATTCAAACCGATTGGCGTCGCTGGGTGATGATTTGGCGCAAGGTGTGCTTTAACGCTTCTGCCTGTGCCAATCCAAAGGGCTCGAGTATTTTTTCTTCGTGCGCTTTGGCTTGCTTGATCAGCGACCTGACAATTTTTTGACCCTGCGGGGTGATGGCGACATGCGTCACCCGCCGGTCTTTGGTTTGGGGCGTGCGCTGCACATGGCCCAGCGACTCCATGCGGTCGAGCAAACGGGTCACGGTGGGTTGCTTGGTCAATGAAATGCTGGCCAGGTGACCGATGCTCATGCCTTTGCTGCCAAACAAGCTGGCCAAAACCCGCCACTCGGTCACCGAAAAACCATGCGAACGCACGACTTGGTGGAATTCGGTAGAAATCATTTGACTGGCTTGGCCCAGCAAAGCGGCCAAGTAGCCGTCCACAAATGGCGGTTGAGAGGGTGTCTTCGACGGCGCTTGCATTTTGGAAAATTGGATTCAGGCTGCGATGGAAAAGTTTGGAGCATGCCGCTGTCCTGCCCCAGAGGATTAACCCTGATGGTTTTTTGATTGACAGGAAAACATTTCCAAAGTAATGTATCTCCCGAGGCAATCGCTCCAATTTTGAAAGACGCCATGAAAATTGCTGTGCTCGGAGGGGGACACGGGGCTTATGCGGCCGCCGCAGATTTGACCCTGTCTGGACACGAAGTGCGTTTGTGGCGGCGTGACGGTGCAGCCCTGGCGCCGCTCCTGGCCCACGGCGGCATTCGCCTCAAAGACGCTGAGGGTGAACGCGATGTGGCCATCCACAGCGTCAGCGCCGACATCGGTCTGGCCTTGCGTGGGGCTGAGCTGATTGTGCTGCCCACCCCCGCCACGGCCCAAGACGACATCGCTCAAGCCATGGCCCCGCATTTGCAAAATGGGCAAGTGGTTTTCTTGGCCCCCGGCACCTTTGGCAGCTTCACCATGGCCCGGCGCGTGCGCGCCCTTGGGTGCTTGGCCGATGTGCGCTGGGCAGAAACCGGCACCATGCCTTATTTGGCGCGCAAGCACGGCCCCTGCGAGGTCAACCTCACCATCCGCGCCGTGCACCTGCCCACCGGCGTTTACCCTGCGATCCATGCGGATGAGACCTTGGCCGTCATCCGCCGGGCCTACCCCAGCGTGCATGCCTGTGGCGACGCCTTGTCAGGTGCGCTGATGAATGCCGGCCCCATCATTCACCCGCCCTTGATCGTGATGAATGCGGCACCTTTGCAGCACTTTGAACGCTGGGACATCCACAACGAAGGCACCCAAGCCAGCGTGCGCGCGGTGACCAACCAACTCGATTTGGAGCGCATGTCAGTGCGCGAGGCCGTGGGTTGGGGCGCACCCCATTACCCTTTGCGCGACCATTATGAAAACGACCGCTGGATGTATGGTGACGCCCACAAAAAATTGGTCAAGTCGGGCGACTGGCGCGAAAGCATCGACTTGCTGCACCACCGATATGTCACTGAAGACATTGAAATGGGTTTGGCCTTTTTGTGCTCGGTGGCGCGTTGGGCGGGCGTGGATGCCCCGATTGCCCATGGTTTGGTGGCCATCACCGGCGGTTATTTGGGGCGCGATTTGCGCCAGGGCCCCCGCACGCTAGAGGCCTTGGGGTTGCAACACCACAGCCCCGATCAGTTGCGCGAGATGCTGCACCACGGAGAGCGCGCATGAGCGCGGCACGCTTTGTTGCGGTGGGCGCTGGCCGCATGGGGCGCAGCATTGCCACGGCTTTTGCGTATGCCGGGCACCGTGTCGCCGTGGTGGACTTGCGCCCTCGCACGCCAGTGCAATGGCAGACCTTGCAGCAAGAAGCCTTGGCCGAGGTGCGCGCCAGTTTGAACAGCCTGGCTGAGTTGGGCGCATTTCCCGCAGCACAGGTGGAGGCCATCGTGGGGCGTGTGTCATGGGTCAACGAGGCGGATGCCGATGCCACCTTGGCCCTGGCCGACATGGTGTTTGAAGGCGTGCCTGAAACCATGGCGGCCAAGCAAGCGGCTTTGGTGCGCATTGGCGCGGCCTGCCGCAGCGACGCCATCATCACCTCGACCACCAGCAGCATTTTGGTCACCGACTTGGTGCCTTTTGTCACGCACCCTGAGCGGTTCTTGAACATCCATTGGCTCAACCCGGCCTATTTGATTCCGGTGGTCGAGTTGAGCACCCACCCCCGCCTGGACCCAGCTGTGCTGGCGCGTGCCAAAGGTTTGATGAGCGCCATTGGCAAACTGCCGGTGGTGTGCGGCCCCACGCCCGGCTACATCGTGCCGCGCTTGCAAGCGCTGGTCATGAACGAGGCGGCGCGCATGGTTCAAGAGGGTGCGGCGACTGCCGAAGAAATCGACTTGGCCACCCGTTATGGCATGGGTTTGCGTTTTGCTGCCCTGGGTGTGATCGAGTTCATCGACGTGGGCGGCAACGATATTTTGTTTCATGCCAGCCGTGAAATGGCCGCCAGCATTGACCCGCACCGCTACGCCACCCCGGCCATCGTGGCCGACAAAATGGCCCAAGGCCAGTTGGGCCTGAAAACCGGCGCTGGTTTTTACGATTACGATGGCTGCGACATTGCGGCTTATCGCCGAGACATCCTTTCTCGAACCCTGGGCATGCTCCAGCATGCCGGGCATTGGCATCCCCCCGCAACCACCACCCACGACTGAAGGAGTTCACCATGTCACCGAATCGTTTTAAGCGCCACACCCTGTTGGGTTTGTGCATGGCCGCCGCCGCGTTGGCCGCCCCCTTGGCCGCGCAAGCCCAAGAGATCACCCTCAAGGCGGTGAACGCTTTTCAAGAGGGCACCTATTACGCCCGCAACTTTGAACGCTTCGTGAAAAAGGTCAACGACGAAGGCAAGGGCCTGATCCAAATCAATTACATCGGTGGCCCCAAGGCCATCCCCACCTTTGAGCAGGGCAACGCCTTGCGCAGCGGTGTGGTGGACATGTCCAACACCACCACCTCGTTTGTGGCCGGCATCGTGCCGGAGGGCCTGGCGATCAATTACACCAATCAGACCATGGCCGAGATGCGCAAAAACGGCGCCATCGACTACTTGAACAAAATCATGATGGAAAAAGGTCTGTACTACTACGCCCGCACCGGCGAAGGTGTGCAGTACTACATCTACAGCAACAAACGCATCGACAAGGCCGACCTCACGGGCTTGAAATTGCGCATTGCGCCCATTTACCGCGACTTCTTTCAAAAGCTGGGCGCCAACGTGGTGCAAATTGCACCGGGTGAGGTCTACACCGCCTTGGAGCGCGGCGTGGTCGACGGCTACGGCTGGCCCTTGCTGGGCATCTTTGATTTGGGTTGGCATGAGAAAACCAAGTTCCGCATTGAGCCTGGCTTTTATGCCATTGAGCTGGGTGTGATCTTCAGCGCCAACACCTGGCGCAAGCTCAACCCCGCTCAGCGCGCCTTCTTGGAAAAGCAAGCGGTCTGGTTGGAGAGCCAGAACGTGGACATGGCGGCCAAAGATGCACCTGCTGAGATTAAGAAGCAGCAAGACGCAGGCCTTCAAGTCATCAAATTGGACGCTGAGCAGTCACGCATTTTGCAAAAAACCGCCTACGATGCCGCTTGGGATGCGGTGGTCAAGTCCAGCCCGGCGCATGGCGCCAAGCTGCGTGAAATGCTTGAGCCCAAGTAAGGTGTTGACATGATGAATCGTTGGTCCCGTGCTTTGGGTCATGTCTATGAGGCCCTGGCTTGGATGGCTTGCGCCATGTTGTTCGCCTTGATGCTGGTGATTTGCGCCGACGTGTTTTTGCGCAACGTCCCCCTCATTCCCGGCTTGCGCGGCATGCCTGCGACCAACGATTTATCCGAGGCTTTTTTGTACCTCATCACCTTGTTCGCGGGGCCATGGTTGCTGCGACTGGGCCAGCACATCCGGGTGGATATTTTGTTGCGTGCCATCCCGCCCCTTTGGGCTTGGTATTGCGAATGGGCCGTGGATGTGCTGGGCCTGCTGTGTTCTTTGGTGATTGCCTGGTACGGCTTGACCACCACCTGGGACAGCTTGCAAACTGGCGAGATGTTCATCAAAGCCTTGACCACCCCGGTGTGGTGGTGGTTGGCATTTTTGCCGCTCACCTTTGGTTTGTTGGCGGTCGAATTTGTGTTTCGCATGCACCGCTTGATGCATGGCGAGCGCGCGCCCCGTGAAGAAGCGGTATCAGCCGCCTAAACCCACGAAGGATTTTCATGAGTTGGCAATTGGCATCTTGGTTGTTGTTGGGCGGATCCACCGTGCTGCTCTTTTTGGGCTTGCCAGTGGTGTTTTCGTTTTTGGTCATCAACGTGATCGGTGCTTGGTTGATCTTGGGCGGCGAGGCAGGCATTGCCCAAATGGTGCGCAATTGCGTCGGCTCGGTGGCCAGTTTTTCCCTCACCCCCATTCCCCTGTTTGTGCTCATGGGCGAGGTGTTGTTCCACACCGGTTTGGCGGTCAAGGTGATCGACGGGATCGAGCGCTTGATCAAAAACCTGCCCGGCCGTTTGGCCGTGGTGGCGATCGTGGCCGGCACGGTGTTTTCGGCCATCTCTGGCTCGACCATTGCCACCACTGCGATGCTGGGCGGCTTGATGGTGCCGCTGATGTTGCAGCGCGGCTACCACCCCACCATGGCGACGGGGCCGGTGATGGCGATTGGCGCGGTGGACATGCTGATTCCACCTTCGGCGTTGACAGTGTTGCTGGGTTCGCTTTCGGGCATTTCGATCAGCAAATTGTTGATTGGCGGCGTGGTACCGGGTTTGATTTTGAGCGTGGTCTTTGTGGCCTACATCATTATTCGGGTCAAAATTCAACCGCATCTGGCACCCCAAACCGAATTCACGCAGTACAAGGGCTGGGCCATGTTCCAGCCCTTTGTGAAGTATGTGCTTCCCTTGGTGTCGATTTTTGCCGTCGTCGTGGGCGTGATGATCGCGGGCATTGCCACCCCCACCGAATCAGCGGCGATTGGGGCCTTCACCACGGTTTTGTTTGCCATGGCCTACCGTGCTTTGACGGTGAAAAACATGCTGGCCAGCTTGCGCGCCACGGTCACCATCTCGGGCATGATTTTGTTCATCATCATTGGTGCCACCACGTTCGCCCAAATCTTGTCTTTCTCTGGTGTGAGCAATGGGGTGGTTCAGGTCATCACCGGCTCCAACTTGTCCACCAACGCCGTCATCGTGGGCATGCTGCTGATTTTGATTTTCTTGGGTGTGTTTGTGGACCAGGTCAGCATGATGCTCATCACCTTGCCCATCTTCATGCCCATCGTCCAGCAATTGGGTGTCGACCCCGTGTGGTTTGGCATCATGTTCTTGATTTGCATGCAATTGGGCTTGCTCTTGCCCCCGCACGGTTTGTTGCTCATGACCATGCGCGGTGTGGCCCCCAAAGAGGTCACCATGATGCATATTTTTCAAGCCGTGATTCCCTATTTGTGCTTCAGCTTTGCGGTGTTGGCGCTGGTGTTCTTTTGGCCCCCTGTGGCCACTTGGCTGCCCAGCTTGTTGGGTTGATGCACCGAGCCGAGTCCATGCGCATAGAGTTGCCTAATTTGCCGGTGCACCCCTTGGTACAAGACAGTTGTGTGCACCGCGATTTGTACACCGATGCGGCCTTGTTTGCACAAGAACAGCAACGGTTTTTTGGCCGCGCTTGGCTGTTCGCGGGCCATGGCAGCCAAATGCCCGAGGTGGGCGACTTCATCACGCTGACCTTGTCGGGCCAACCGGTGTTGTTGTTGCGCGATGCGCAAGGTGACATCCAGGCGTTTTTCAACCGCTGTGCGCACAAAGGGTCCCAGCTCTACACCCAGGCACAAGGAAATGTGGGCAAGATGTTGCGTTGCCCCTACCACGCGTGGTCTTATCGTTTGGATGGCCAGCCCTTGGCCAAGCCCCTCAAAGACGGTTATGTGGGCACCGGTTTAGATGCCAGCCCCAATGGGCAAGGTCTCACACGCTTGCCCGGTGTCCAGGTTTACCGCGAATTTGTCTTTGTGCGTTTGAGCCCTGAGGGCCTGGGCTTTGACGCTTACTTTGGCGACGCTTTGCGCGCCATTGACAACATGGTCGAGCGCTCGCCGGTGGGCCGATTGGAAGTCGCCGGTGGGGTGTTGCGCAACACCATGGCGTGCAACTGGAAGATGTACTTGGAGAACATCAACGACACCGTGCACCCGGTGTCAGCCCATGAGTCTGCCAGCAGTGTGGCGCGACAAATGTGGCAGCAGCAGCCCAGCGGTGCGCCCATGCCCATGGCGATGGAGCAGATCTTGCCGTTTGCCAATGGTTACGATTATTTCGACCAGATGGGTGCGCGCATCCATCCCCACGGCCACAGCTTGTTGGGGGTGAACTTCAGCATCCATTCGGCCTATGCTGTGCCCGCCGATTACCAAGCAGCACTGGAGGCCCGCTGGGGCGCTGAGCGCACCCAAGAGGTGTTGCAACGCTCACCCCAAAATGCGGTGCTTTACCCGAGTATTGCGCTCAAGGGTTCGCCGCTCTCGATGCGTGTCATTCGACCGTTGGCGGTGAACCGCACGTTGGTTGAAGCCTGGAGTTTCCGTGCGGTGGGCGCGCCAGACGTCCTGCTCCAGCGCGCCATGACCTACAACCGGTTGGTGTTTTCGCCCATGTCGGTGGTGGCCCACGACGATGTGCATTTGTTTGAAAGCATTCAACAAGGCCTGCTGGCCCAAGCACAACCTTGGGTGAGTTTGCACCGCAACCACGTGGCTGGTGAAAGTGCGCAATCCCCTGCCGATACCAACAGCGCCAACGAATGGTTGATGCGCAACCAATACCGCGCTTGGGCTCAGGCCATGTCACAAGCCCTGCCATCGGAGTCGGCATGAGTCCAGCCCAAGTCCAAGATGTGCAAGCCTTTGTCCAAGCCGAGGCGCGCTTGCTCAACCAAGCCCGTTACCAGGACTGGTTGGCTTTGTTCGCGACAGATGGCCGCTACTGGGTGCCCTTGGGCGGCGACGCCCAAAGCGAGTCAGACATCCACAACGCTTTGGCCAATGAGGACCGCTTGCTGCTCACTTTGCGCGTTGAGCGCTTGTTGGCCGGGCGTGCCCATTCACAACAACCCGCCAGCCGCAGCGCCCATGTGCTGCAGCTGCCCCAGGTCGACGTGTGCAACGACCACCATGCCGAGGTGTACACGCCGTTCACTTATGTGGAAAGCCGTGGCGAGCAGCAAATTTGGCTGGTGGGCCAATGGTGTCACCGCTTGTGCCGCGAACAAGGTGCTTGGCGCATTGCGCTCAAGCGGGTCAATTTGCTCAATGCCGGTGCCACGCACTCGGCGATTCAACTCTTTCCCTGAAACTTTCATGCACCATCTGCATTTCACACCCACCGGAGATCACCACCATGGCTGAACGTTCATTCGTGCAAGAGGTGCAAAAGCTGCGCTTGGGGGCGGGCGAAGAATTCGTCGGCGAGGGCATCTTGGCGGTCACCAAGGCTTTGCTCGAGTCAGGCGTGTCGTATGTGGCCGGCTACCAAGGCGCGCCCATTTCCCACCTGATCGATGTGCTGGCCGATGCCCAAGATATTTTGCAAGAGCACGGCATTCGCTTTGAAAACAGTGCCAGCGAGGCCACGGCCGCGGCCACCTTGGCCGCGTCGGTCAATTACCCCTTGCGTGGCGCGGTCACCTTCAAGGCCACGGTCGGCACCAATGTGGCTTCCGACGCCTTGGCCAATTTGGCCTCGGGTGGCGTGACCGGTGGCGCTTTGATCGTGGTCGGCGAGGACTACGGCGAAGGCTCCTCCATCATGCAAGAGCGCAGCCATGCGTTTGCCATGAAGTCACAAATTTGGCTGCTCGACCCGCGGCCGAATTTGCCCAGCATGGTCAAGGCCGTCAAGATGGGTTTTGAGTTGTCCGAGGCCAGCCACACCCCGGTGATGCTGCAATTGCGCATCCGAGCGTGCCATGTGCATGGGCGCTTCACTGCCAGCGACAACCTGCGCGCCCCGTTCTCTCTGCACGAAGCCATGGAGCAACCGCACCGCGATGTCAGTCGCATTGTGTTGCCGCCCGCGAGTTTTGTGCACGAGCAAGAAAAACTCACCCAGCGCTGGCCCGCTGCGGTGGCATTCATCGAAAAAAATCAACTGAACGAATTTTTCGAGGGCGACCTCCAAGACGTGGGCATCGTGGTGCAAGGCGGCAATTACAACGCCTTGGTGCGGGTGTTGGAGCGCTTGGGCCTGGCCGATGTGTATGGCCGCAGCCGGGTCCCCTTGTATGTGATGAACGTCGCCTACCCCGTGGTCGATGCCGAAGTGTTGCGCTTTTGCCAGGGCAAGCGCGCGGTCTTGCTGGTGGAAGAAGGCCAACCCAATTTTGTCGAACAAAACATTGCCACGGTGCTGCGCCAAGCGGGGTGCCCGGCGGTGCTGCACGGCAAAGACCTGCTCCCACCAGCGGGCGAATACACCTTGCACGAGGTGCTCAAAGGGGTGCGGGCTTTTGCCCAGTTGTACGGCTTGTTGGACGCGGTCCAAGCGCCCAGCGGCACGGGTTTGGCGTTGACGAAGTCAGCGCCCCTTCCCAGCGCACCCACGCCGGCCAAGGTCCATAAAGTGATTGCGCTCAAGCCCTTGAGCCAAGTGGTGCAACCGCGCCCGCCCGGTTTTTGCACCGGCTGCCCTGAGCGCCCGATTTTTGCGGCCATGAAGTTGGTCGAAAAAGAATTGGGCCCACACCATGTCAGCGCTGACATTGGCTGCCATTTGTTCTCCATCCTGCCGCCTTTTCACATTGGCAACACCACCATGGGCTATGGCTTGGGCACCGCTGGCGCTTCAGCCATGAACGTGCCAGCGGGCAAGAAGGCCATCTCCATCATGGGCGATGGTGGGTTTTGGCACAACGGCCTGACCAGCGGCATTGCCAATGCGGTGTTCAACCGCAGCAACAACCTGACCATCGTGGTCGACAACAGCTACACCTCGGCCACCGGCGGGCAAG
>CAMDJU010000072.1 GCA_945900695.1 Bordetella parapertussis
GTCCGTGCCCGACTTGCCCGACTCGGCGCTCACCTTGCCGATACCGGTACCCAGCGCGGTGATGAGCGTCAAAATTTCATTGCTGGTGAGCAGCTTTTCGTAACGCGCTTTTTCCACGTTCAAGATTTTGCCGCGCAAGGGCAAAATGGCTTGGAACTTTCTGTCGCGGCCTTGCTTGGCCGATCCACCAGCCGAGTCACCCTCGACGATGTAGATTTCACACAGCGCAGGGTCTTTTTCTTGGCAGTCGGCCAGCTTGCCGGGCAAACCCATGCCATCGAGCACACCTTTGCGCCGCGTCATCTCCCGCGCTTTGCGCGCCGCTTCTCGGGCACGGGCCGCGTCGATGATCTTGCCGCAAATCATCTTGGCATCATTGGGGCGTTCTTGCAAATAGTCGCCCAGCACCTTGCCGACAATGTCTTCTACGGGTGCGCGCACTTCGCTGGACACCAATTTATCTTTGGTCTGGCTGCTGAATTTGGGCTCGGGCACTTTGACCGACAACACGCAGCACAAGCCTTCGCGCATGTCGTCGCCCGTCACCTCGACCTTGGCCTTTTTGGCCAGCTCGTGTTCTTCAATGTATTTGTTGATGACCCGCGTCATCGCCGCGCGCAATCCTGTGAGATGGGTGCCACCATCGCGCTGGGGGATGTTGTTGGTAAAGCACAGCACGCTCTCGTTGTAACTCTCGTTCCACTGCATGGCAACTTCCACACCAATGTGGGTGCCAGGAATGCCGCCATAAGTTTCCGCAGGGCGCTCGCCCTCGGCATAAAACGCATTCGGATGCAATATTTTTTTACCCGCATTGATGAACTGCACAAAGCCAGCCACACCCCCCGCGCCCGAGTAGTCGTCATTTTTGCCAGTGCGCTCGTCCATCAAACGGATGCGCACGCCGTTGTTCAGATAGCTGAGTTCGCGCAAACGCTTGCTCAATATCTCGTAATGGAACTCGTGGTTTTGGATAAAGATGTCGGTGTCAGGCAAAAAATGCACTTCTGTGCCGCGTTTGTCAGTCTCGCCGGTGATGCGCATGGGAGAGACTTCCACACCATCGACCATTTCCAGTAATCGGTTTTGCACAAAGCCTTTGGCAAACTCGATGGTGTGCACCTTGCCTTCACGGCGAACCACCAACCTCAACCACTTGGACAGTGCGTTCACGCACGACACACCCACCCCGTGCAAACCGCCAGACACCTTGTAGCTGTTTTGGTTGAACTTGCCACCGGCATGCAACTCGGTGAGGGCAATTTCAGAGGCACTGCGCCGGGGCTCGTGCTTGTCGTCCATCTTCACGCCAGTGGGGATGCCGCGGCCATTGTCGGTCACGCTGATGGAGTTATCTGAGTGGATGGTGACCACGATGTCATCGCAATGACCCGCCAAGGCCTCGTCAATCGAATTGTCCACCACCTCAAACACCAAATGGTGCAAGCCCGTGCCATCGGATGTGTCGCCAATGTACATGCCAGGGCGCTTGCGAACGGCCTCCAGGCCTTCCAAGATTTGGATAGACCCTTCGCCATAGGCATCTTTGGCGGTCAGATCAATGGGCTCAGGGGAGGTGGGGTCAACGGAATCGGTCATGGAGGCATTCGACCCGTGAAGGGCCGCTCAAAGAAAAATAAGAAAAAATCAAAATGCTCAGATGCGCATGGGCATCACAACGTATTTAAAGTTGTTGTCTTCCGGTATGGTGATCAGGGCAGAGCTGTTGCTGTCGGTCACTTCAATCTTGACCATCTCTTGCTCCATGTTGGTCAAAGCATCAATCAAGTAGCTGATGTTGAAACCAATCTCAACCGTGTCACCGTCGTAGTCAATTTCAATTTCGTCGGTGGCTTCTTCTTGCTCGGTGTTGTTGCACACCACACGCAAAGCACCCGGCTCCAAGGTCAAGCGCACACCTTTGAATTTTTCACTGGTCAAAATGGCCGTGCGCTGCAAGCTGGCGAGCAATGGTGCACGTCCCAACACCACAGCATTTTTGTGCCCTTTGGGAATGACTCGGTTGTAGTCGGGGAACTTGCCTTCCACCAACTTGGAAACAAACTCCATGTGGTCAAAGCGAAAGCGAGCTTGGTTGTTGGCAAATTGCAGCTCCAAAGCGCCTTCTTTGTCACTCAGCAGACGCTGCAATTCCAACACGGTTTTGCGCGGCAAGATCACCTCTTGTCGTGGCACTTCGTTGTCCAAGGTGGATGACGCAAAGGCCAAGCGATGGCCGTCTGTGGCCACCAAGCTCAACTGTTTGCCGTCTGCGACAAACAAAATGCCGTTGAGGTAGTAGCGGATGTCATGCACCGCCATGGCAAACGACACCTGTTGCAGCAGTTCTTTCAAGGTGCGTTGGGGCAAGCTAAAGGCCGGGCCAAATTGGGCCGACTCTTGCACCAACGGGAAATCTTCAGCGGCCATGGTTTGCAAGCTGAAACGACTTTTGCCACCTTTGAACAGCAATTTGTTTTGATTTGACTCCAACACAACCGTTTGGTCACTGGACATGGAGCGCAAGATATCAATCAGTTTGCGCGCCGCCACCGTGGTGGCGAAATTACCCGCGTCGCCATCCAATTCCGCATGGGTACGAATTTGGATTTCCAAATCACTGGTGGTGAATTGCAACTGTGAACCTGTTTTGCGGATCAATACATTTCCCAATATGGGCAATGTTTGACGCCGCTCAACAATGCCTGCAACCGATTGCAGTGCTGCGAGAACCTTGTCTTGGGTGGCTTTGAAGACGATCATGTCAACCTCTTGATGAATTAATAAAGAGTAGTAGGTAGTAGTAGAGAGGCGGCTTTTTTGTGGAGAACTCTATTTTCTCTTTTTTGTTCAAAGACTTGTGTCCCTACAAACCATGTGTGCAAGCCTGCACAGTTGAGCAAGTCAAATGGGGATAACTTGTTAAAAATGCCTTTGCCTGTGGACAACTGGTGGCTTATGCCAGAACCATCCACAGGGAAAAAAGCCAACGATTTGCCAAGAATGATCATTTTTAGGTTACCCCTTGAGCGTTTGTTCCAACACATGCAATTGTTGGTTGAGTTCGTTGTCTTGGTGGCGTTCGCCCGATATTTTGCGCACCGCATGCAGCACAGTGGTGTGGTCGCGGCCACCAAACAGTTCGCCAATTTCGGGAAGGCTTTTTTGGGTCAGCTCTTTGGCCAGGTACATGGCAATTTGGCGTGGTCGGGCAATCGAAGTGGGGCGTTTTTTGGAATACATGTCCGCGACTTTGATCTTGTAATAGTCGGCCACGGTTTTTTGGATGTTCTCTACCGAAATTTGTCGGTTTTGGATAGACAACAGGTCACGCAAAGCTTCACGGGCCAAAGGAATGGAAATATCTTTTTGGTTGAAGCGTGAATAAGCCAAAATTTTGCGCAAAGCGCCTTCGAGTTCGCGCACGTTAGAGCGGACGTTTTTGGCTGCGAAAAAAGCCACTTCTTCCGGCATTTCAACACCTTCATGGCGCGCTTTGCTGATCAAGATGGCCACCCGCATTTCCAATTCGGGGGGCTCGATGGCCACGGTGAGACCAGAATCAAAACGCGACACCAGGCGCTCATGGATGTCGGTCAAACCCTTGGGATAGGTGTCGCTGGTCATCACCAAGTGCGACTTTTTGGCCAATAAAGCCTCAAAGGCATTGAAAAACTCTTCTTGGGTGCGCTCTTTGTTGGCAAAAAACTGAACGTCATCAATCAGCAACAAGTCTAAAGAGTGATAACGGGTTTTGAACTCGTCAAAGGTTTTGCGCTGATAGGCCTTGACCACATCTGACACGAATTGTTCGGCATGGATATAGAGCACCTTGGCGTCTGGGCGGTCTTGCAACAGTTTGTTGCCAACAGCGTGTACCAAGTGGGTTTTGCCCAAACCAACGCCGCCGTAGATGAACAATGGGTTGTAAAGCTGCCCCGGTATGGTGGCCACGTGCATGGCGGCGGCGCGGGCCATGCGGTTGGCCGAACCCTCCACCAAGGAGTCAAATGTCAAAGCACTGTTGAGGCGGGTTTTAAAGCCGCTTGCGGGCTCAGCGTCCGCCGCGGGCTCTGCCATGGAGAATGCCTCCGGCTGCGGCTGAAACGGGGCAGGCCTTGGAGGGTTCTCTCTGGGCGAGAGCGCGAGTTCTAAGGCGATGGGGTGGCCTTGTAACTCTTGCAAAATGGCGCTCAGGCGCTGGGCATACTGGGTGCGCACCCAATCGAGTTTGAAACGGTTGCCCACCAAAATCGTGATTTTGGTTTGGTCTTCTGAAACTCGGGCTTGGAGCGGCTTGATCCAGGTGTTGAATTGCTGCTCAGGCAGCTCCTGGGCCAACTTTTCCACACACTCCAACCACAGCTGTTCGCCAGAACCAGTGGGGTGAGGTGTGGAATCAAAGCTTGTCATAAAAATCTGTGGACAGATTTGCGATTATCCATCCAAAAAACAAAGTTATTAAAAATTTATCCACAGGCCAGTACAAACAAAATGTGAGTGGACGCGAACTTGCGCTAATTTCTTTAAAAGGCTCACAAGCTGCTGGTTTTTTTGGGATAATCATGGGTTTCCCCGATGGATCGGGGTATCTGAATGGAACGACATGAAACGCACTTACCAGCCCTCTAAAACACGCCGCGCCCGTACCCACGGATTTTTGGTGCGCATGAAAACCCGCGGCGGCCGTGCCGTGATCAATGCACGCCGCGCAAAAGGCCGCAAACGTTTGGCCGTTTGACGCGCACTGACCACCAATTCTGCCCATCACGTCGGTGGACATGCAGCCTCTGAAGCGCATCAAAGCATGGGCGCAATTTCAACAGCTCATGAAAAATCCGCCCGTGGCGCGCAGCAAGCATTTTGTGGTGCACCGGGGCATAAACCCGGCGCTGTCACCCGCTGAAGCGATCAAACCAGATTTGGAGCAGAGCCATGTCAAAGGTTTGTGCCTGGCCGCCTTGTTGCCCAAACGATGGGCCAAGCGTGCAGTCACCCGCAATGCACTGCGGCGACAAATCTATGCAGCATTTGCCCAGCAACAAGCGCAGTTGATCCCAGTGCCCCATTTGGTCCGCATGCGTGCCGCCATGGACCCGGCCATGTTCACCAGTGCTTGCTCGGACCCCTTGAAAAAAGCCGTGCGCCAAGAGATTGACCAGTTGTTAACGCATTTGAGTGCGGCATGAAGGCGATACTGGTGTGGGTCATCAAGGCGTATCGCCTGCTGCTCAGCCCCTGGCTGGGGGGGGCGTGTCGCTTCTACCCCACGTGCTCGGCCTACGCCCTGCAAGCCTTGGAAGGCCACGGCCTGATCAAAGGCAGTTATCTCAGCGTGCACCGGCTCTGCCGGTGCCAGCCTTTTTGCCAGGGTGGGTACGACCCCGTGCCCGACCACCAGCTTGATGCCATCAAGCCACTTTTTTCTTCCACCGAACCTCCAAAAAAGAATCATCCATGAACGATATCAGGCGCACCATTTTGTGGGCGGCATTTGCTTTTTCGTTGGTTTTGCTGTGGGACCAATGGCAGTTGCACAACGGCAAGGCGGCCACATTTTTTCCAGCACCCGTTAAAACACAAGAAGTGGCCAACAACAAGCCCGCTGACAAGCCTGCAGAAGTCAGCAAAGCCAATGATGTCCCAACCACCAGCCTGGGCGCATCGGGTGAAGTGCCCCAACAAGGTGGACCGTCCAACCCTAGCGAGCGCCGAAAGGTGGAGGTTGAAACCGACTTGCTCAAGCTGAGCTTTGATACCGAAGGAGCCAGCCTGGTCAAAACAGAATTGTTGAAATACAGCGACGCTGAAAAGCCAGATCAAGCCGTGGTGTTGCTGGACCAAAGCAATGCCCGTTTGTACCTGTCCCAGTCGGGCCTGATTTCTGGCCAAGGCCCGCTGCCCACCCACAAAAGCACGTTCAAGTGGCAGTCGGGCAGCACCCAATTCAAAGAGGGTGAAAAAGAATTGCTGGTGCGATTTGTATCTGAGCCGGTCAACCAGGTTCAGCTGATCAAGACGTACAAAATAGAACGCCAAAGCTATGCCATGCAGGTGGAGCACGAAGTGGTCAACCTGGGCAATGCGACCATCACGCCGCAGTTGTATGTGCAGTTGTTGCGTGATGGCAATCCACCGCCCGGAGAGTCTGCTTTTTATTCCACGTTCACGGGACCGGCGATTTATACGCCAGTTCAAAAATATCAGAAGGTGGAGTTTTCTGAGATCGAAAAAAACAAAGCCACATTTGAGAAAAAGGCCGATCAAGGTTATGTGGCCATGGTGCAGCATTACTTTGCTGCGGCTTGGATTCTGCCCAATGACATGGCCCGAGAGTTTTTCGCCCGCAAGGTCGACAACAACTTGTATTCCGTTGGCATGATTGCCAGTTTGAAAGAAATAGCGCCTGGCCAAAGCCAAAAAGTCAGTGCACAGTTTTATGTGGGGCCGCAAGAAGAAAAGAAACTTGAAGCCCTGTACCCGGGCTTGGAGTTGGTGAAGGACTATGGCTGGCTGACCATTTTAGCCAAGCCCTTGTATTGGTTGCTCGACAACCTCAATGAGTTGCTGCACAACTGGGGTTGGTCGATTGTGGCCTTGGTGATGTTGCTCAAATTGGCCTTTTATTGGCTCAATGCCCAAGCCTATCGCAGCATGGCCAAGATGAAGGCCGTTAACCCCAAAGTCATGGAAATGCGCGAGCGGCTCAAGGACAACCCGCAACAAATGCAAACGGAGATGATGCGAATTTACCGCGAGGAAAAGGTCAATCCATTGGGCGGATGCTTTCCCATCGCGGTCCAAATCCCGGTTTTCATTGCCTTGTACTGGGTGTTGTTGTCAACCGTGGAGATGCGCAATGCGCCTTGGGTGTTGTGGGTACATGACCTGTCGGCCAAAGACCCCTTCTACATTTTGCCCTTGCTGATGACAGCCACCACCATGTTGCAAACCTGGCTCAACCCCACGCCACCTGACCCAGTGCAAGCCAAGTTGATGTGGATCATGCCCTTGGCCTTCAGCGTGATGTTCTTTGTCTTCCCTGCCGGCTTGGTGCTGTATTGGTTGACCAATAACATCTTGTCCATTGCCCAGCAGTGGCTGATCAACAAACAAATGGGTGTGTTGGGCAAATGACCTCACCAGCGCGGTGCCGTGTCACGGTGGCGCGCACCATGGGCGGGGTTTGAAGGCATGTTGAGCGCTTGGTCGGATCCCATCGTCGCCATGGCCACGGCACCCGGTCGCGGCGCGGTGGGCATTGTTCGCATCAGCGGCAAAGGCTTGCAGACTTGGACCAGGGCGCTGTTGGGCCGGGACTTGGTGGCGCGCATGGCCACCTTGACCACCGTGTGCGACAACAACGGTCAATTGATTGACCAAGTCATTGCCCTGTGGTTCCCCGCGCCACACAGCTATACCGGCGAAGACGTATTGGAATTGCAAGGGCATGGCGGCGCGGTGGTCATGCAAATGTTGATGCGCCGGTGTTTGGAAACAGCCAGCGCCATGGGCGACAAGGGCCCAGCACCTGATCCCGTGTCACGCATGCGCATGGCGCGGCCAGGTGAGTTCACCGAGCGCGCGTATCTCAACCACAAACTGGACTTGGCCCAGGCGGAGGCGGTGGCTGACTTGATCGATGCCAGCTCTGAGGCGGCCGTGCGAAGCGCCACCCGCTCCATGGCTGGTGCATTTTCCGATGATGTCCATGCGTTGACCCAGGCCCTCACCCGCTTGCGCATGTTGGTCGAGGCCACGCTGGACTTTCCCGAAGAAGAAATTGACTTCTTGCAGCAAGCCGATGCTTTGGGGCAATTGCAGAAACTGATGCAAGCCTGCGAAAAACTGCATGAGCGATCGCGCCAAGGGGTTTTGCTGCGCGAGGGCTTGCAATTGGTCATTGTGGGCCAGCCCAATGTGGGCAAAAGCGCTCTGCTCAATGCGTTGTCGGGCAAGGACACGGCCATCGTCACCCCCATACCCGGCACCACCCGTGACGCCTTGGCGCAAACCATTCACATCCAAGATGTGCCCATTCACGTGGTCGACACAGCCGGGCTGCGCGATGACCAAGCAGATCAGATAGATTTGGTTGAAAAAATAGGCATTGAAAGGGCTTGGCAACACTTGGAAAAAGCTGACGCCGTGCTTTTTTTGCATGACCTGTCGCGCCAAGACGAAGCCGCGTATCGCCAGCGCGATGGGCAGCTTCAAACCTTGATCCAACAGCGCCTGGGCCCGCAGCAGCGGTGTTTGCAAGTGTGGAACAAAACGGACCTGATCACAGACATATCAACACCAGGGCGGGATGACAACTGCATCTGGATATCCGCACAGACCGGGGCGGGCTTGCCTCAACTCAAGCAAGAGATATTGGCCACCGTGGGGCGCCAAGCCAGCGCCGATCAGGGCGAATACAGTGGCCGCGAAAGACATCTTCAGGCTTTGAAAGCGTTTCATGCGCGACTGTCCAATGCCCAAGAGGGCCTGTTGGAAAAACCCTTGAAACTCGAACTGGTGGCCGAAGAGTTGCGCTTGGCTCAGCAAGAAATGGCCACCATCACAGGCGGCATCACGGCCGACGATTTGCTGGGCGAAATTTTCTCCCGCTTCTGCATCGGCAAATGAGAGCGGCCTAGCGCCAAAATGGCGCAGGTGCGAACCGATGGCATCGATAGAATGAAGCCATGTCCAGCGCCCCCACCGAACACATCCCCGCCAACGGCCGGCAACAGCGAGCAGACGCATTGATCTCCAACACGCGGGACAAAGAATCGCAACGCATCATTGACTTGGCCCACAACACCTTGGACATCGAATCCCAGGCCATCTTGGGAATGAAAAAAACCATTGGCCCGTCTTTTGTGCGGGCGGTGCGCATTTTGTTGCAAGCACCCGGGCGCGTGGTGGTGATGGGCATGGGCAAAAGCGGCCACATTGGCCGCAAGATCGCCTCCACCCTGGCCTCCACGGGAACGGTGGCCATGTTTGTTCATCCTGCCGAAGCCAGCCACGGCGATTTGGGCATGATCAAAGACACAGATGTGGCCTTGGTCTTGTCCAACAGTGGTGAGAGTGAAGAAATCCTTGTGTTGCTACCACTGTTGCAGCGGCAAGGTGTGCCCATCGTGGCGATCACGGCCGGGGACCAGTCCACATTGGCCAAGCATGCGCTGGCGGTGTTGGATTGCAGCGTGGAACAAGAGGCTTGCCCGCTCAATTTGGCACCCACGGCCAGCACGGCGGCGCAGTTGGCCATGGGCGACGCGTTGGCGATGGCTTTGCTCGACGCGCGCGGCTTTCAGGCCGAGGACTTTGCCAGGTCGCACCCGGGCGGCGCATTGGGGCGCAAGTTGCTCACCCATCTGAAAGATGTGATGCGTTCGGGCCCGCAATTGCCCGCTGTTCGGCCACAAGCGGGATTGACAGAACTCATGCGCGAAATGAGCCAAAAGGGGTTGGGTGCCACGGCGGTCACCGATGAGCAGGGGGGTATTTTGGGCATCTTTACTGACGGAGACTTGCGCCGACTGGTCGAGAGTGGTCAAGACTTGCGAACCATATCCGCCGGCAAAGTGATGAAGCCCAACCCGCGCACCATCTCGGTCAACGCCTTGGCGGCCCAAGCGGCGCAAATCATGGAAGACCATCGCATCACCAGCTTGCTGGTGGTGGACGATCAACAGCGTCTTTGTGGTTTTATCAACAGCAACGACTTGATGCGCGCCAAGGTGATTTGATGCAAGCCACGCAAAAATTCCCCACGGAGTTGCTGCTCAAAGCCCAAAACGTCCGCTTGCTGTTTTTGGATGTCGATGGTGTCTTCACCGATGGCGGCTTGTATTTGGACGGCCAAGGCGAGTCGATCAAGCGCTTTCACACCTTGGACGGCATGGGGCTGCAATTGTTGAAAGAGGCCGGTGTCACGGTGGTGGTGATCACGGGCCGCGACAGTGCCCCCTTGCGCCAACGCTTGACCGCCTTGGGCCTAGAGCGCGCATTTTTTGGCATCAAAGACAAGTGTGTGGTGGCCGAACAAGTCCTCAATGACATGGGCTTGGGCTGGGCACAAGCCGCCGCCATGGGGGACGACTGGCCCGACTTGCCGATGATGTTGCGCAGTGCCCTGTGTTGTGCGCCTCCGGGCGCGCACACCGAGGTGTTGGCGGTGGCACACCATGTGACACGTGCAGCAGCCGGACACGGTGCGCTGCGTGAGTTTTGTGACGTGTTGTTGATGGCCAAGGGCGACTACGCCAGACAATTGCGCATCTGGAGCCAGGTGTGAATGGGCCAGGGGCCATTCGCCGCACAGCACAAAAAGCGGTCCATGTGTGTTTGGACCTGGGCAACTGGTTGATTCTGTATTTGCCCGTCTTGCTGATGGGTGTGCTGGCTTTTTTGACCTATGGCTTGTTGCGCAACGCCCCGCAGCCCGAAGCGCCCATGCCGGAATTGGCGCCGCGCCATGTGCCTGACTACACCATGGGCCGCGTGGTGTTGCAGCAGTTCCAAGCCGATGGTCGCCCGCGTGCGCGGCTGCAAGCCCTGGAGGTGCGGCACTATCCAGACACCCAGACGCTGCGCTTTGAACAACCTGTGCTGCTTTGGCACACCCCGCAAGGCGATAAAACCTCTGCCAAGGCGGTTCAAGGTGAGAGCAATGCCGATGGCAGTGAGGTGACCTTGTGGGGCGATGTGCGCATCGAGCGAACGGCCGCCCCCCAAGGAAAAACCCCAGCGGGTCCGGGTCTGGTGGTCCAAACCCAAACCCTGTTCTTGGACGCGCGTCGCGAGCGCATGCGCACCGATCAGCCGGTGCAGTTGCAGCGCGGAAACGACCGCATGGAGGGCCAACGCCTGCAATACGATCACGTGACGCAGCAATTGGACCTGAGCGGAAAAGTGCGCATGTCCATCACGCCAACTGGGCGTGGCTCAGGCGAACCCAAAAGCAACACCATCATCAACCGCCCATAAAAAAAGCCCCTTGCGGGGCTTTTCAGGGCGTGTTGAGTGAAAACTCAATAACCTTGGTTGTTGTCGTTGCGACCAGCGCCACGTGGGCCCGAGCCGTAAGGGCTGCGGAAACCACCATCGGTGCCAGCGCTGTCGCGACGACCGCCGCCG